>NZ_JACSJU010000006.1:0-53487 GCF_018617235.1 Exiguobacterium sp. s132
AGAATTTGATATAGCTCTTAAATTGACGAAGCTTGCGCTTCATTCAAAAATTGTAAAACTTTTTTTGCCTCATCGTTCAGTTTTCAAAGACCAATCGTTGTCGTGTTAGCGACTTTTTAATAATAGCGATTTGACTTATTAAAGTCAACCACTTTTTATTATTTTTTTCGCTTCCTGAAGTTTGTTTCGTGAACAACATCAGCGACGTTTATTAATATATCAGCATCCTAAAAAACCGTCAACTATTTTTCTAAAAAAACTTTAATTTTTCTTTGTTTTGTTGAAATGAATAAAAAATGGTTGGCGGATCACCCGAAACACTTCGGATTATCCACACAACCATTTACTTTTTACGATGATTTAGACGACATCTGTTTCTTCGTTTTTTTCTTTCTAACTTCGGGTGAAGCGACTTGAACCGCTTGTCCTGTCTGTTGGAAGCGATGAAGCATTAATACCTGATAAGCGTTCGCAAACACCAATGTGGCTAGTGCCGGCCAGAGCAATGGAATCTCGTCCGTTGTTTGCAGAGCTGGAATCCATTCAATTAACGTAATGACAGTCATTAAGAAAAGTGTCGGGATGAAAGCACTCTTATTTGTTTGTTTCGCCTTACTCGCAGCAACGACCCAAGCGACAATGAGTAACACAAGCATCTCACCGATATAACGCCACATGTGATCATTACCGAATGCGAGCATCCGTAAGTAGACGGCATCAAAAATCGCAAATGCGATTAGTAACACTTGAACGCGATTCCATAGACGTGGCCCTCTAAATAAATCGAGTCCGACCCGATGAATAATCAAATAGGCAAAGAAGCCCATCATGCTGATCCCTGTCCATGTACTCGAATAACTAAGCGCCGTGACAATTGCCTCCCAGGACTGACTGACCAAATAACCCGGGTTCGCCAATAAATTCATCAGGAACCCGAACAACGTCCCGAATACGAGCGTTGTCCAAAACAAACGTAAAAAACCTTGTACTTTCATCTCTCACCGATTCACCCTTCTATTTGTTTAATGACTGCTTGCGCCAACTCATCATACGTATGCTCGAACGGATGTCCATCCCGATAGACAGAAGGTGCAAAGTCCTCTTCATTGTCGTACGGTTGACCGAGCGGGATTTGAGCAAGAAGCTTACTCTTCAGTGCTTCTGATAGCTTTTCTCCACCGCCGTATCCGAATACGTATTCCTTCTCGCCCGTTACCTTACTTTCGAAGTAGGCCATGTTCTCGATGATTCCCAACACTTTATGGTTCGTTTTGATTGCCATCGCTCCAGCACGTGCCGCAACGAATGCCGCTGTCGCATGAGGTGTCGTGACAATCAATTCCTGACATGATGGGAGCATGGAATGGATATCGAGCGCGACATCTCCTGTTCCTGGCGGTAAATCGAGCAACAGATAGTCAAGATCGCCCCACTCGACGTCATTGAAGAAGTTATTTAACATCTTCCCGAGCATCGGTCCACGCCAGATGACCGGCGCATTGTCTTCCACGAAGAATCCCATCGAGATGACTTTCACGCCAAAACGCTCGACTGGAATGATCTTCTCGCCGCGAACAACCGGTCGTTCCTCGATGCCGAGCATATCTGGAACACTGAAGCCGTAAATATCCGCATCAATCAACCCGACCTTTTTACCCGCTCGCGCAAGCGCGACAGCCAAGTTGACGGATACTGTCGATTTTCCTACGCCACCCTTACCAGAAGCGATGGCGATAAACGTCGTCCCTGAGTTTTCACGGAGGATTGCCGGTTTCGTCGCCTCTTTCAAACTTTCATCATTCAATGCCTCAAAGCGAAGCCCGACCGTCTTAAAGCCTTTCCCCTTGAGCAACGTGACGATTTCTTGTTGTAACTGAAGCTGTTCCCCGCTCCCTGTTTGTCCGAGTGCCACTTTTACACTGACATAGTCTTCTTTGATTCGAATGTCTTTTACTCCTGCTGTATCTCCAAGCGTTCGGTTGATCGTCGGATCAACAAGCCCCGCCAATTCCTCGCGTACTTGCTCTACTGTAAGCATATTGCTTCCCCCTTCTAACTGTTTCGATATCAGTATATCAAAAAAAGCGTTTTCTTGACGGGTTCGGAATCGACTATTTCAAACAAAAAACTCTCCACCCGAAAGGATGGAGAGTTCGAACCACATCGCGAAGATTAACGCTTCGAGAATTGTGGTGCGCGACGTGCTGCTTTAAGACCGTATTTTTTACGTTCTTTCATACGAGCGTCACGAGTTAAGAAGCCTTTTTCTTTGAGGCTTGGACGGAATTCTGGGTCCGCTTGAAGAAGCGCACGTGATACGCCGTGGCGAATTGCTCCAGCTTGTCCAGTGTATCCACCACCGTTAACGTTAACGATTACATCGTATTTACCTTCTGTTTCAGTCAATACGAGTGGTGATTTAGCCATCATGATCAAAGTCTCATGACCGAAGTATTCTGAGATATCGCGGCCATTTACAACAACTTTACCGTCACCTGCAACGAGGTGAACGCGAGCCACCGAGTGTTTGCGGCGGCCTGTTCCGTAGTAACGTACATCTGCCATCGTTTAGTTCCTCCCTGTGTCTCGATTAACCGCGAAGTTCGTAAACTTCTGGTTTTTGTGCTTCGTGCTTGTGTTCAGCTCCAGCGTAAACGTGGAGTTTGTTGAATTGTTGACGACCGAGTGATCCTTTTGGAAGCATCCCTTTGATCGCGAGTTCAAGCATACGCTCTGGACGTTTTGCGAGAAGCTCTTTTGCAGTTTGTGATTTCAAACCGCCTGGATGACCTGAATGACGGTAGTAGATCTTGTCATTCAATTTGTTACCAGTCAATTTGATTTTCTCAGCGTTGATGATGATGACGTGGTCTCCGCAATCAACGTGTGGTGTGAAAGTCGGCTTGTGCTTACCGCGAAGAAGTGAAGCTACTTCACTAGTCAAACGACCAAGTGTTTTGCCTTCTGCGTCGATAAGGAGCCATTTGCGTTCTACTTCAGATGCTTTAGCCATGAATGTTGTGCGCATGTGGAATACCTCCTAGAAATGTCTGTTCACTTAATTTTTTGATGCTTTATCATAATCCTAGTTTACGGGGCTAAGATTGTGGTTCATCTCTAAATTTGAAAATGAAATGCCAATGAATATAATACGATTTTATAAGGGGAATGTCAATCTACTTTTTCATAATTCACATTCCACAAATACAAACCGTGTGGGGGGGCGGTAATCCCCGCTACGCGGCGGTCCTTCGCCTCTAGCATTTGTGTGATATCTGCGGGCTGATACTTGCCTCTCCCTACCTCGATGACCGTCCCTACCATGATGCGGACTTGGTTGTATAGAAAACCTGATCCAACGAAACGGAATATGATCTCGTCTCCCATTTCGAGCACTTCTGCTTCATAGATAGTACGGACCCGATCTTCGACTTCTGCCTTTGTCACAGAGAACGACGTAAAGTCGTGGGTCCCAATCAACCGCTCCATCGCTTGACGCATCGCCTCAAGGCTCAGCTTATACGTCACGGTCGCAGCATAGTGCCGACGAAACGGATCCTCGGTCTGACGGATATAATAGCGATACTCTTTTCGCTTCGCACCGTAACGTGCGTGGAACGTATCGTCTATTTCTTCCGCCTGTTTAACGAGGATATCGTCTGGTAGCATGGCGTTTAACGCTTTGACGAAGCGCTCAGCGGGCATCTCTAACGACGTGTCAAAGTGAATCACCTGTCCTAACGCATGGACGCGAGCGTCTGTACGACCTGAGGCGACGATTTTTACCGGATATCGATGCATACGTGCCAAGACAGATTCAATCTCCGCTTGAATGGTATTGCCATTCGGCTGCACTTGATATCCCGCATAATGTGTCCCATCATAGGCGACAATCAGTTTAATTCGTCTCATCCAATCCCTCTCAATCCAAACAAAATGAGCGTCAACGCGATAAAGATGAGTAATACGGCTGTGTCACGCATTTGCCATTCCATTTCACGCAACCTCGTCCGCCCTTCTCCTCCTCGGTAACCACGGGCTTCCATAGCCGTAGCGAGGTCCTCAGCACGCTTAAACGCGGAGATGAACAATGGAATCAAGAGCGGGATGACCCCTTTTAGGCGGGATTTCCAAGGTCCACTCATCAAATCGACCCCACGCGCCTGCTGGGCTTTCATGATCCGGTCCGTCTCGTCCGCAAGCGTCGGTAGGAAACGAAGTGAGATGGAGAGCATCAACGCAATCTCATGGGCCGGCACACGAATCCGTTCGAATGGTCGTAGCCCCGCTTCAATCGAATCGGTCAATTCCATCGGTGTCGTCGTTAACGTCACGAGTGTCGTCAACATGACGAGATAAAAGAAGCGAAGCGAGACAATCAGCCCCATTCGAATTCCTTCCGAATAAATCGCAATCGGTCCTAATTCGAATAGAAGTGTCCCGTCTCGATTGAATAACAGTTGTAAGATCAACGTGAAGACGATCAAAAATAAGATCATGCGAAGACCGTTCCATAAATAGCGCCACGATAACTGTGACAGTTTGACCGCAAACAACGTGAACGCGAGTAAAAATAAATTCGTCCATAAGTTGTCAGCTAAAAAAACAACTGGGATAAATCCTAAAATGAAGAGCGTCTTGGCACGCGCATCAAGGGAATGAAGCCACGAATGTCCGGGTATATATTGACCGATAATCATGTCGCTCCCCCTTTCAGCCGTTCCGCCACCCAATCTGCCAGCTCGCTCTCGGTTCGTACGAGCGGGATGGACGTTTCTCCAAGAACCGGTGCCATGTCACGAGCGAATCGTAAGACGTGCGGGATGTCGAGCTGGAGCCGTCGCACCAGTACCTCGTCTTGGAACAATTCAAACGGGTCCCCATCAAACGCCACCTGACCACGCTCCATCACGATGACGCGCTCCGCATAGGCGAGTACATCATCCATGTCATGCGAGACAAGGATCAACGTAAGGTTCAACTCTTCTCGTAAACGTTTGAATAAGGCGAGCATGTCTCGTCTCCCAATTGGGTCGAGACCCGCTGTCGGTTCATCGACAATGAGCACATCAGGCCGGCTCGCTAAAACACCTGCAATCGCGACACGGCGCATCTGCCCTCCTGAAAGATCAAACGGCGAACGGTCCCATAACGTTTCATCCAAGCCGACGAGACGAAGGGCCTCGTGGGCTCGCTCTTTCGCTTCGGCATCTGTCGCGCCAAAGTTGCGCGGACCGAACATGACGTCGCGTTCGACCGTCTCTTCAAACAATTGGTGCTCTGGATATTGAAAGACGAGCCCAACGCGACGCCGAAGCGGCAAAAGATTCTGTTTCTTGTCACGGCGCGTCCGAAACGGGGTGACAATGATATCATCGACCACCACACGTCCGTCAGTCGGGCGCAATAAGCCGTTCATATGTTGAACGAGTGTCGATTTCCCTGAGCCAGTATGCCCAAGAAACGCAACAAGCGCTCCCGACGGAATGGTTACATTCACATCGCGCAGCGCGGTTCGTTCAAACGGAGTATTCATTTGGTATTGATATGTTACTTCTTCAATGCGTATCGGCATAGATGGTTCACCAACTCCGAATGTTGTAGCATCAGACGATCGAGTGGAATGCCACGTGCCTTCAGTTCGAGTTGCATCCGAACGATAAACGGGACATCTAGTTGAATGTCACGAAGCGTATCTGGATGTTGAAACACGTCTTCAGGTGTGCCGGTCATCGCAATCTTGCCTTTCGACAATGCAATGATACGGTCAGCAAACAACACTTCGTCGAGCTCGTGTGTAATGGCGACAACGGTCATCCCTTCCGAGACGAGCTGTCGTACCGTTTGTAATACCTCTTGTCGCCCAATCGGGTCGAGCATGGAGGTCGCTTCATCGAGCACGAGGACACGCGGGCGCATTGCGAGAGCCGCAGCTATCGCAACGCGCTGCTTTTGTCCACCGGATAACTGATGCGGTTCACGGTCCGCTAGTTCCGATAATCCAACGCGCGCTAGACTGTCATCAATTCGACGAACCATTTCTTGACGTGGAAGTCCCATGTTTTCGAGAGAAAATGCCACATCATCGCGCACGGTCGCCCCGACAAATTGATTGTCGGGATTTTGAAAGACGACCCCGATTCGCGTTCGAACGTCCCACACGTCTGCGGCGTTCGACGGATCGAGTGTCTCGACGCGAACTTCCCCCTGTTCAGGAATGAGAAGTCCGTTCCACAACTTCGTCAGTGTCGACTTGCCAGAACCATTATGGCCGACAATCGCAAGCCATTCCCCTTTATATACATCGAGCGATAGGCCGTTAAGCGCCGGCTCAGACTGTCCAGGGTAATGAAATACGACATCCCGTACCATAATTTGTGATTCCATAGGTCGACTCCTTTCTGATGTGGAAACAGGGCAATACGTCACCGCATGCCCTGTTGACTGCCTAATGAATTAGACGAGTTCGATGATTACAACTTCTGCACCATCACCGCGGCGTGGACCGACTTTCATGATGCGCGTGTATCCACCTTGACGTTCAGCGTAGCGTGGTGCCACGTCTTCGAACAATTTTTGGATTGCGTCTTTTTCTCCAGCGTTCTCCTTGCGAACGAATGAAGCTACTTGACGACGGGCATGAAGATCGCCACGTTTCCCAAGAGTGATCAATTTTTCAACGACTGGGCGAAGTTCTTTCGCTTTTTGTTCAGTTGTTTGAATGCGCTCGTTGATGATTAGGTCAGTTGCAAGATCACGCAAAAGCGCCTTGCGTTGCGAGCTTGTACGGCCAAGTTTCGAATAAGCCATTACATTTCCCTCCTTCGGTTGAACTTAGTCTTCTTTACGCAAGCCCAAACCGAGTTCGTCCAACTTGTGTTGAACTTCTTCGAGTGATTTACGTCCGAGGTTACGAACTTTCATCATCTCTTCCTCTGATTTGTTTGCGAGTTCTTGAACAGTGTTGATGCCAGCGCGCTTCAAGCAGTTGTACGAACGAACTGAGAGATCGAGTTCTTCAATCGTCATTTCGAGTACTTTTTCTTTTTGGTCTTCTTCTTTCTCGACCATAATTTCTGCGTTGAGAGCCTCATCTGTCAAACCAACGAAGATGTTCAAGTGTTCAGTCAAAATTTTAGCCCCTAATGATACAGCTTCTTCCGGACGAATTGAACCATCTGTCCACACGTCTAACAAAAGCTTATCGAAGCTAGCGTCTTGACCGACACGTGTTTTATCTACTTCGTAGTTCACGCGTTGAATCGGTGTATAGATCGAATCGATTGGAATGACCCCAATCGGCATATCATCACGTTTGTTATCTTCTGCCTGGACGTAACCACGACCACGGCGAGCAGTCAAACGCATGCGAAGCGTCGCATTGTCAGCGAGAGTCGCGATGTGGAGCTCAGGATTCAAGATTTCAACGTCGCTATCATGGGTAATGTCTGCCGCAGTGACAGCACCGGCACTTGAAACGTTAATCTCAAGCGTTTTCTCTTCTTCCGAGTACACTTTGAGTGCCAACTTCTTGAGGTTGAGTACGATTTGAGTGACGTCTTCGACAACACCGTCAATCGTAGAGAACTCGTGAAGCACGCCATCGATTTGAACCGCTGTTACCGCTGCACCTGGGAGCGATGACAATAGAATTCGACGTAGTGAGTTACCGAGAGTAGTGCCATATCCACGTTCAAGCGGTTCTACTACGAATTTACCAAACGTAGCGTCCTCGCTGATTTCGACCGTTTCGATCTTTGGTTTTTCAATCTCGATCATCTGAACCCCTCCTTGAGTATATCCTGCCGTGCAGTTTGAGCTGCTAAAGTATAAGCTGTCGTGCTAGGTAAACCCCTCACACGCTCAAGCGATTATACGCGGCGACGTTTTGGAGGGCGGCAACCGTTGTGCGGAACTGGAGTTACGTCACGGATTGCAGTAACTTCGAGACCAGTAGCTTGGAGCGCACGGATAGCCGCTTCACGTCCAGCACCAGGACCTTTAACGTTAACTTCTACTGTACGCATACCGTTGTCCATTGCAACTTTCGCTGCAGTTTCAGCAGCCATTTGCGCTGCGAACGGAGTCGATTTACGTGATCCTTTAAATCCAAGGTTACCAGAAGTAGCCCATGAAATCGCGTTACCTTGCGTATCAGTGATTGTGATAATTGTGTTGTTGAATGTAGAACGGATGTGTACCACACCGACTTCAACATGTTTTTTAACTTTACGTTTAGAACGTACGTTTTGCTTACGTTTCGCCATTGTTCAATTCCCTCCTTTACTTCTTCTTGTTCGCTACTGTACGGCGTGGGCCTTTACGAGTACGCGAGTTGTTCTTCGTGTTTTGACCGCGAACAGGGAGACTACGGCGATGACGGATACCGCGGTATGCGCCGATCTCGATCAAACGTTTGATGTTAAGTGAAACTTCACGACGAAGGTCACCTTCAACTTTGATTCCGTCAATTGCTTCACGGATACGGTTGAGTTCATCTTCAGTAAGGTCGCGTGTGCGTGTCTCTTCAGATACGTTAGCAGCCTTCAAAATTTCTTGTGCTTTTGTTTTACCAATACCATAGATGTATGTGAGCGAAATAACGATACGTTTTTCGCGTGGAATATCTACACCAGCAATACGTGCCATGTGTGCACCTCCTCTGAAATTAACCTTGTTTTTGTTTGTGTTTCGGGTTTTCGCAAATTACCATTACTTTACCCTTACGGCGAATAACTTTACATTTTTCGCAAATCGGTTTTACCGACGGTCTTACTTTCATGAGTATACCCTCCTCCTGGAAAAATCGGAGTTACTTATAACGGTACGTAATCCGCCCGCGAGTCAAGTCGTATGGAGACAACTCAACAGTTACGCGGTCACCTGGAAGGATCCGAATGTAGTGCATCCGAATTTTCCCTGAGACGTGCGCGAGCACCGTGTGGCCGTTTTCTAACTCCACTTTAAACATTGCGTTCGGAAGTGGTTCGACAACAGTGCCTTCCACTTCAATGACATCTTGTTTCGCCATCATTTATTCCCCTTTCTATATGAAAATCTTTAGGAGCACAGACGATCTATTGCCATCTACTGTGAGAGAAGGATCCAGAACGGATCAGTATGAAACAATAGAGCCTCATTCACCGGAATCGAGTTTCGTTAAAATCTCGTATCCATCGTCTGTGATGGCGATGGTGTGCTCAAAGTGGGCGCACATGCTACCGTCCACGGTGACAACTGTCCAGTTATCAGCCAGTGTTCGAACATAGCGTTGACCAGCATTAACCATTGGTTCAATGGCTAACGTCATCCCAGTCTTCAGGCGCGGCCCTTTCCCCGGTGGACCATAGTGTGGAATTTGCGGTTCTTCGTGCAAATTTTGTCCAACACCATGACCGACGTATTCGCGGACGACAGAAAAGTCATGTGATTCAACATATGCTTGAATCGCATGCGAAATATCTGTCAATCGCCCTCCAGCCTTGGCGTGCTCCAATCCTTTATACAGACTTTCTTCGGTTACGTCAAGTAGCCGCTGTGTCTCTTCTGTGATTGTTCCCACTGGATAAGTCCAAGCGGAATCTCCATGGTATCCATTATAGTAGGCACCGATATCGATTGAGATAATATCTCCATCTTTCAATACCCGTTTTCCTGGAATGCCATGAACAAGCTCTTCGTTCACCGAAGCGCAAACACTACCGGTAAAACCGTTATAGCCTTTGAACGATGGCGTCGCACCTTGGCTGCGAATGTAATCTTCCGCAATCCGGTCGAGCTCAAGCGTCGTGATTCCTGGTTTAATGTGCTGTTTGAGCACCTGGTGCGTTCGAGCAACAATTTGCCCAGCCTCACGCATAATCGCAATTTCACGAGGCGTCTTCGTGATGATCATTCAGTATCACCGAGTAATGCTTTGACATCGGCATATACGACATCGATTGGACGATCTCCATCCAATGTACGAAGATACCCTTTTTCAGCGTAAAAGTCAATGAGTGGTTTCGATTGCTCGATGTTGACGTCAAGGCGACGGCGAACCGTTTCCTCTTTATCGTCTTCACGTTGCATGAGTGCCGACCCATCCACATCACAGATGCCTTCCACTTTTGGTGGGTTGAAGATCACGTGATATGTCGCACCACACGTTGGGCAGATCCAACGACCTGTCAAGCGTGGAACGAGAATTTCCGCATCCACATCGATGTTGACGACGTGGTCAATCTGTTTCCCCAAATCTTTAAGCAAACTTTCGAGTGCCTCTGCTTGAGCAACAGTACGCGGGAATCCATCGAGTAAGAAACCTTTTTCTGTGTCATCTTGGCTAAGGCGTTCACGTACGATTCCGATTGTTACCTCGTCCGGTACGAGTTCACCTTTATCCATGAATGACTTGGCTTCTTTACCGAGTGGCGTTCCGCCTTTGATTGCCGCACGAAACATGTCGCCTGTCGAAATGTGAGGGATTTGGTACTCTTCTACGATTTTAGCAGCTTGAGTCCCTTTCCCAGCACCCGGTAAGCCCATGAGTACTAGATTCATCTCGGTTAGCCTCCAGTTTTGATTTTCACGAAGGGCTTGTAAACACGACAGGAAGGAAGGGTCAACCCTTCCTTCCGCTTTAACGGATAAAGCCTTTATAGTGTCGTTTTACAAGTTGACTTTCGATTTGTTTCATCGTTTCGAGGGCTACCCCGATGACGATCAACAAGCTCGTTCCTCCGATTTGAACGGAAGTTGGAAGACCGGCAAGCTTAATGAAGATTGTCGGCATGATCGCCACGAGCGATAAGAAGATCGCTCCGAAGAAAGTCAATCGATACAGCAACTTCGTGATGTACTGTTCTGTTTGCGCCCCAGGACGAATCCCAGGAATATAACCACCTTGCTTCTGCAGGTTTTCTGCCATTTGCTCAGGGTTGACCTGAATAAATGTATAGAAGTAGGCAAACGCAATGATTAACGCAACGTAAATCGACATTCCGATTGGCGCCGTCGTGTCAAAGTACGTCTGTAATTTTTGCGTTGTCTCCGGCGAAGCAATGAAGCTTGCAACAGTTGGTGGTGTTACCATGAAGGAAATCGCGAAGATAACCGGGATAACACCTGCTGCGTTTAGTTTGATTGGCAAGTGCGTTGACTGACCGCCCACTGGGGTACGGTTCGCCGTGCGTTTTGCATATTGGATTGGAATTTTGCGTGCCGCTTGTTGAACATAAATGATCCCAACCGTCACAGCCAAAATAACAAGTGCCAATACAACCAAGTAAACGATATTAATGAACAATGCATCTCCAGCGTTTTGGAGTTTTGTTTCATAAATCTGCGTGAAGATTCTTGGGAACCCGGCGACGATACCGGCGAAGATAATGATGGAAATACCATTCCCAACACCTTTCTCCGTTGTCATTTCACCAAGGAACATCAAGAACGCTGTACCCGCAGTGAGTACAATCGCGATCACAAAGTAAGTTGCCGTTCCCCACGTCTCATTGACGAGACCTGGGTAGAGGCGGTTAAATCCAAACGACAGTGAAGTCGCTTGGACAAAGCCTAAGATGATCGTCCCATAGCGCGTGACCGTCGCTAACTTTTTACGGCCCGCCTCTCCTTGTTTAGCCCATTCGGCAAACTTTGGAACGACGTCCATTTGTAAAAGTTGCACAACGATCGATGCCGTAATGTACGGCATGATCCCCATTGCGAACAAGGAGAAGTTCTGTAAAGCATTTCCTCCAAACAAGTTCAAGAAGTCAAGAAGACCTCCTGAGTCAAAACGCAACACATCCGTATTCACCATCGGCACCGGGATATGAGCCCCGATGCGGAAAATGATGATGATTGCGAGTGTGAAGAGAATACGCTGTCGAATATCTTTCACGCGCCACATATTGGAGATCGTCTGAAACATCAGATCACCTCAACTGTACCGCCAGCTGCTTCGATTGCTTCTTTCGCTGCACCCGAGAACTTGTTGGCTTTTACAGTCAATTTAGTTTCAAGCTTGCCGTTAGCAAGGACCTTGATTCCGTCTTTAGCAGAGCTGACAACACCAGTCTCGATTAAGAGTTCTGGAGTAACTTCAGTACCTGCTTCGAAACGGTTAAGCGTGTCTAGGGAAACAACCGCGTACTCTTTACGAGTTGGGTTGTTGAAACCGCGTTTTGGAAGACGACGGTAAAGTGGGTTTTGTCCACCTTCAAATCCTGGACGAACGCCACCGCCCGAACGAGCTTTTTGACCTTTGTGTCCACGACCAGAAGTTTTACCGTTACCAGTCGCCATACCGCGACCGACACGGTTACGTTCGTGACGTGAACCTGGAGTTGGCTTCAATTCATGGAGTTTCATAGTGGCACCTCCTTATTTATTAAAATCTTTATTATTCGTTGATTTCTTTTACAGTCACAAGGTGCGACACTTTGTTGATCATACCGCGCATCGCGACGTTGTCTGGGACAACGACCGTTTGATGCATTTTGCGAAGACCGAGTGTACGTACAGTAACACGCTGACCTTCCGGACGACCAATTGTGCTGCGTGTGAGGGTGATTGCGAGTTTCGCCATGTCTAGTTCCCTCCCTTAGTTAAGAAGTTCTTCTACGCTTTTACCACGTAGTTTAGCAACTTCCTCTGCTTTTTTGAGCTCAGTCAAGCCCTGTACCGTCGCACGGACGATGTTGATCGGTGTGTTTGAACCTAACGATTTCGAAAGGATGTCACCTACACCTGCAAGTTCGAGCACCGCACGAACTGGACCACCAGCGATAACCCCAGTACCTTCAGAAGCTGGTTTCATGAATACACGACCTGCTCCGAATACTCCTGTGATTTCGTGTGGAATTGTTGTACCAACCATAGGTACTTGTACCATGTTTTTCTTAGCGGCTTCAATAGCCTTGCGAATCGCTTCTGGCACCTCTTGTGCCTTACCTGTACCGAAACCGACGTGACCATTTTTGTCACCTACGACTACGAGAGCAGCAAAACGGAAGCGGCGGCCACCTTTTACGACTTTCGCGACGCGGTTTACGGTAACAACGCGTTCTTCAAGTTGTTCCATGTTAACGTCTAACTGGCGCATCGAGTGTCCCCTCCTTTTTATTAGAATTTAAGACCTGCTTCACGAGCTGCTTCTGCAACAGCTTTGACGCGGCCATGATAGAGGTATCCACCACGGTCGAACACAACTGTGTCGATACCTTTCTCGAGTGCACGTTCTGCAGCAAGTTTACCAACAGCTTTCGCTGCTTCAACGTTACCGCCATTTGTAAGATCGAGAGCTTTATCTTTCGAAGATGCAGACACAAGCGTTGTTTGTGCCGCGTCATCGATAAGTTGAACGTAAATGTGCTTGCTCGAACGGAATACGTTCAAACGTGGACGAGCTGCTGTCCCCGTGATCGTACGACGTACGCGAGCATGACGTTTTTTACGAACTGCATTTTTATCTGCCTTTGTGATCATTTATGCCACTCCTTTCCGTTCATTTCGTGACGAATTACTTACCAGTCTTACCTTCTTTACGGCGAATACGTTCATCAGAGTAACGAACACCTTTACCTTTGTAAGGTTCTGGAGCACGGTACGAGCGGATTTGAGCAGCAACGTGACCGACGCGCTCTTTGTTAATCCCTTTTACGATGATTTGCGTGTTTGAAGGAACTTCGATTTCGATACCTTCCTCAGCAACGTACTCGATTGGGTGCGAGTAGCCGAGGTTGAGGACGAGTTTGTTACCTTGCTTCGTAGCACGGTAACCAACCCCCGAGATCTCAAGTGTTTTTTGGAATCCGTTCGACACACCTTGTACCATGTTGGCAATAAGGGCACGTGTCGTACCGTGAATTGTACGGCTTTCTTTCGATTCGTCTGGACGAACAACCGTCAATTCGTTCTCTTCAACTTTGATTTCCAATGCCGGGTTAGCTGAAAGCGAAAGTTCACCTTTAGCACCTTTTACTGTGACCGTGTTGTCATTAGCAACTGTTACAGTAACGCCAGCAGGAATCGTAACTGGTTTTTTACCAATACGTGACATTGATTACACCTCCGTTCTTGTTAGAAAAGTGACTTACCAGATGTAGGCGAGCACTTCGCCGCCGACTTGTTGTTGGCGAGCTTCTTTATCAGTCATAAGACCTTTAGATGTCGAAAGAACTGCGATCCCGAGTCCTCCGAGTACTTTAGGTACTTCATCAGCTTTTGCGTATACGCGAAGACCTGGTTTCGAAATACGTTTGAGACCAGTGATTACACGTTCGTTGCTTGCTCCATATTTAAGGAAAAGACGAAGTGTACCTTGTTTAGCGTCCTCGATATATTCAACATCGCGAATGAAACCTTCACGCTTAAGGATTTCAGCGATCTCACGTTTAATGTTCGAAGCTGGAAGCTCCATTTTTTCATGGCGAACCATGTTAGCGTTACGGATACGTGTAAGCATATCTGCAATAGGGTCTGTCATTACCATGCGATGTACCTCCTTTCACACTGTTAGTGGATTACCAGCTTGCTTTTTTAACACCAGGGATTTGACCTTTGTATGCAAGATCACGGAACTTGATACGGCTGATCCCGAATTTACCCATGTAACCATGCGGACGACCTGTGATGCTGCAACGGTTGTGCAAACGTACAGGTGACGAGTTACGTGGCAATTTGCTGAGTCCGATATAATCGCCTTCAGCTTTCAACTTCGCACGCTTTTCAGCGTACTGGGCAACGAGTTTCTCGCGTTTAAGTTCGCGATTCACCATTGACTTTTTAGCCATGTTGTCGACCTCCCTCTAGATTATTTTTGGAATGGCATACCGAGAAGTGTGAGCAATTCACGTGCTTCTTCGTCTGTGTTTGCTGTTGTAACAACAACGATGTCCATACCGCGTACTTTAGATACTTTATCGTAATCGATCTCAGGGAAAATAAGTTGCTCTTTCACGCCAAGCGTGTAGTTACCGCGTCCGTCGAATGCTTTCTTCGATACACCGCGGAAGTCACGTACACGTGGAAGTGAAACAGTTACCAATTTGTCGAGGAAATCGTACATGCGCTCGCCACGAAGTGTAACCTTCGCACCGATTGGCATACCTTCACGAAGTTTGAAACCAGCGATTGATTTCTTCGCTTTCGTTACGAGTGGTTTTTGACCTGAAAGAATTGTTAATTCTTCAACTGCCATATCAAGTGCTTTCGAGTTCGAAACAGCGTCACCTACACCCATGTTGATGACAATCTTTTCGACTTTCGGTACTTGCATGACCGAGTCATAGTTGAATTTATCCATCATCGCTTTCACGATGTCGCTTTTATACTTCTCTTGCAAACGGTTCATAGTCGAATGGACCTCCTTTCGTCACGTTCTTCTTATTTATCGAGTGATTCGCCCGATTTCGCGACACGAA
Source organism: Exiguobacterium sp. s132 (assembly GCF_018617235.1). Lineage (GTDB taxonomy): Bacteria > Bacillota > Bacilli > Exiguobacteriales > Exiguobacteriaceae > Exiguobacterium > Exiguobacterium profundum. The sequence goes on from NZ_JACSJU010000006.1 coordinate 15,405, forward strand.
CTTTTTTACCATCGACTACTTTGAAACCAACACGAGTTGGTTTGCCAGTTTTAGGGTCGAGTGGCATTACGTTCGAGACGTGAATTGGTGCTTCGATCTCAAGGATCCCGCCTTGTGGATTCGCTTGTGAAGGTTTCGCGTGTTTTTTCATCACGTTTACGCCTTCAACCACTACGCGGTTTTTGCTTGGCATAGCTTTGAGGATAACCCCTTGCTTGCCTTTATCTTTACCAGACATTACCTGGACTGTATCGCCTTTTTTAACATGCATCGTTTGCGCACCTCCTTATAGGATTGAAATTGGAAATTAAAGTACTTCCGGTGCCAACGAAACGATCTTCATGAATTCTTTTTCACGAAGTTCACGTGCAACTGGCCCGAAGATCCGTGTGCCGCGTGGGCTCTTGTCATCTTTGATAATGACTGCTGCGTTCTCATCGAAACGGATGTACGAACCATCTTTACGACGAGCGCCGCGTTTTGTACGAACGACAACTGCTCTGACAACGTCACCTTTTTTAACAACGCCACCTGGTGTTGCTTGTTTTACCGTTGCGACGATGATGTCACCGATGTTTGCAGTCTTACGACCAGAACCACCGAGGACTTTAATTGTCAACAGTTCACGCGCGCCAGAGTTGTCTGCTACTTTCAAGCGAGATTCTTGTTGAATCATGCGAGTGTACCTCCCTCCGGATGTTTAATAAATCCGAACTGTTATTAGATGATTACTGATTCTTCTACTACTGTTACAAGACGGAAACGTTTGTCTTTAGAAAGAGGACGTGTTTCCGCGATGCGAACGATATCGCCCACTTTAGCGACGTTGTTCTCATCGTGTGCTTTATATTTCTTCGTGTAGTTTACACGTTTGCCATAAAGTTTATGACGAACCTTTGTTTCTACTGCGACGACGATCGTTTTGTCCATTTTGTCAGACACGACGCGACCAGTGAACACTTTACGGTTGTTGCGTTCCATGAGTGTTACCTCCTCTCAAGAATCCGATGTAATTAGCCGTTGTTGATGCCGAGTTCGCGTTCACGAAGAATCGTTTTAGCACGCGCAATCGACTTGCGTACTTCACGGATACGAGCAGGATTCTCAAGCTGACCTGTAGCAAGTTGGAAGCGAAGGTTAAAGAGTTCTTCTTTCCACTCGCCCACTTTACCGTTGAGCTCTTCAGTTGTTGATTGACGGAGATCAGTTGCTTTCATTCGTATCACCACCATTTTCTTCACGTTTCACGAACTTACATTTTACTGGAAGTTTGTGCGATGCAAGACGAAGTGCCTCACGTGCCACTTCCTCAGATACACCTGCGATTTCGAACATTACTTTGCCAGGCTTAACTACAGCTACCCAGCCTTCTGGAGCACCTTTACCCGAACCCATTCGGACTTCGAGAGGCTTTTTAGTGTACGGCTTGTGTGGGAAGATCTTGATCCACACTTTACCACCACGTTTCATATAACGTGTCATTGCAATACGTGCTGATTCGATTTGACGGTTTGTAATCCAGCTCGCTTCGAGAGCTTGGAGACCGAACTCACCGAAGTGTACAGTTGTGCCGCGTTTAGCGTTCCCGCGCATTTTACCACGGTGTACACGACGATATTTCACGCGTTTAGGTAACAACATAGTGTGTTGCCTCCTTCCTGAAAGAGTGTTTATTATTCAGCGTTTTTCGCTGTGTTGTTTTTTGTTGGAAGAACTTCACCGTGGTATAACCAAACTTTTACGCCGATTTTACCGTAAGTTGTGTCAGCTTCAGCTGTTCCGTAGTCGATGTCGGCACGGAGTGTGTGAAGTGGAACTGTTCCTTCCGAGTACTTCTCTGAACGAGCGATATCAGCGCCACCAAGACGACCAGAAACTTCTGTTTTGATCCCTTTGATGCCAGTACGCATCGAACGTTGAATAGATTGTTTCATTGCACGACGGAATGATACGCGACCTTCCAATTGACGAGCAATGTTTTCTGCTACAAGCTTCGCAACAGCGTCAGCGTTTTTCACTTCAACAACGTTGATGTGAACGCGTTTTCCGTCAGCGATTTTTGTAATGTGTTTACGGAGTGATTCGATTTCAGAACCACCTTTACCGATTACCATACCTGGCTTCGCAGTGTGAAGCGAAATGTTCACGCGGTTTGCAGCGCGTTCGATTTCAACTTTAGAAACACTAGCATCCTTCATTTTGTTTTCGATGTATTCACGAATAACGAAGTCTTCATGAAGGAGATCAGCGTAGTCTTTCTCAGCGTACCAACGCGAATCCCAGTCTTTGATAACACCAACGCGAAGACCGTGCGGATTTACCTTTTGACCCACTACATATCCCTCCTTATTTCTCAGTTACCACGATGTGGATGTGGCTTGTGCGTTTGTTAATACGGCTTGCGCGACCCATCGCACGTGGGCGGAAGCGTTTGAGTGTTGGACCTTCGTTTACGTAAGCTTCTGTTACAACGAGGTTCTCAATGTTCATATCGTAGTTGTGCTCTGCGTTAGCAATCGCTGATTTTAATACTTTTTCAACGACTGGCGATGCTGCCTTGTTCGTGTGAGCAAGGACAGAGAGCGCTTCGCCGACTTGTTTCCCGCGAATTAAGTCTACAACGAGACGTGCTTTGCGAGGAGCAAGACGGACCATATTAGCTGATGCTTTAGCTTGCATGGATTTGACCTCCCCTCAAATTACCGTTTCGTTTTCTTGTCTGATCCGTGACCTTTGTACGTGCGTGTTGGAGCGAATTCACCAAGTTTGTGACCAACCATGTCTTCTGTCACGAATACTGGTACGTGTTTACGACCATCGTGCACACCGAACGTGTGACCCATGAATTCTGGGAAGATCGTCGAGCGACGTGACCAAGTTTTGATGACTTGCTTCTCACCAGATTCGTTGAGTTTGTCAACTTTAGCGAGTAAGTGGTGATCTGCGAATGGACCTTTTTTCAAGCTGCGACCCATGTTAGAACCTCCCTTTGGAATGATTCGGGAACGGCCCTTTCGAACCGCCCGAGAATCATGTAGTAATTATTTCTTACGGCGACGAAGGATGTACATGTCGCTCGATTTGTTTTTCTTACGAGTCTTAAGACCAAGAGCTGGTTTACCCCAAGGAGTAAGTGGGCCCGAACGACCGATTGGCGCACGACCTTCACCACCACCGTGTGGGTGATCAACCGGGTTCATTACAGAACCACGTACTGTTGGGCGTTTGCCTAACCAACGTGAACGTCCTGCTTTACCGATGTTTACGAGTTCGTGTTCTTCGTTACCAACTGAACCGATTGTCGCGCGGCAAGTGCCGAGGAACAAGCGTGATTCACCTGATTGAAGACGAACGATGACGTACTTGCCGTCACGTCCTTGGATTTGTGCCGATGCACCAGCCGCACGAACTAGCTGACCGCCTTTACCAGGCTTAAGCTCGATGTTGTGGATTGTTGTACCGACAGGGATGTTTACGAGTGGAAGAGCGTTCCCCACTTTGATATCCGCTTCAGGACCAGACATGATTTCCATGCCTACTTTGATGCCCTTAGGAGCGAGGATGTAACGTTTCTCACCATCTACATAGTTGATGAGTGCGATGTTTGCTGAACGGTTTGGATCGTATTCGATCGTTGCTACGCGTCCTGCAACGCCATCTTTGTTACGTTTGAAATCGATGATACGGTATTTACGCTTGTGACCGCCACCTTGGTGACGAACAGTCAAGCGACCTTGGTTGTTACGTCCGCCTTTTTTCGAAAGCTTTTCAGTTAACGATTTTTCAGGGCGATTCGTTGTGATCTCTGCAAAGTCGAGAGATGTCATGTTACGACGACCGTTAGTGGTCGGCTTAAACTTTTTGATTGCCATCGAGGATTCCCTCCTTTTCTTCTAAGGTAGTTAATTAACCGAGGAAGTCGATTGTGTTGCCTTCAGCAAGGGTTACGATCGCTTTTTTACGACGAGCTGTGTAACCAGAGTGACGACCGACACGTTTCGCTTTCGGTTTGTAGTTCATTGTGTTTACCGAAGCAACTTTCACGTTGAAGATTGTTTCGATAGCGTGTTTCACTTGCGATTTAGTCGCTTTTACGTCGATTTCGAAAACGTATTTGTTAGCTTCCATGAGGCTAACTGAACGCTCAGTGATGATCGGACGTTTGATGATATCGTATGCTTGAGCCATTATGCAAGCACCTCCTCTACCTTCGCAACCGCATCTTTAGTGAAGATGACTTTGTCGTTAGCAACGAGGTCAAGAACGTTTACGCCTGCTGCGTCGATCACAGTCACTCCTGGGATGTTACGAGCTGCGAGAGCGATAGTCTCATTGTAGTCCGCTGTGACTACAAGAGCCTTACGTTCTACTGATAAGCTGTTGAGTACAGCAGCCATATCTTTTGTTTTTGGTGCATCGAAAGCAAGGCCTTCGAGGACGATGATTTCGTTGTTTTGTACTTTCGACGAAAGAGCCGAGAGAAGTGCTAAACGACGAACCTTCTTAGGAAGTTTGTAAGAGTATGAACGTGGTGTTGGACCGAAGACTGTACCACCACCAACCCATTGTGGTGAGCGGATAGAACCTTGGCGCGCACGACCAGTTCCCTTTTGTTTCCATGGTTTACGGCCGCCACCGCGTACTTCCGAGCGACCTTTCGTATCGTGAGTACCTTGACGGCGTGATGCTTGTTGCATGACGATTGCGTCGTAAAGTACTGATTCGTTTGGCTCGATTCCGAAGATGGCTTCTGCCAATTCGATTTCGCCAACTTGTGAACCTGTTTGGTTAAGCAAAGCTACTTTAGGCATTCGTAATTCCTCCTTTCCGTGCAGTTAATTAGTTACCTTTGACCGCTGATTTGATGATGACGTTCGATTTACGAGCGCCTGGGATAGCACCTTTCACGAGGAGAAGGCCACGTTCCACATCAACTTTAACGACTTCAAGGTTTTGAATTGTTTTACGCTCTCCACCCATTTGACCAGGAAGAAGTTTCCCTTTAAATACGCGGTTAGGAGCGACAGGACCCATCGAACCAGGACGACGGTGGTAGCGCGAACCGTGAGCCATTGGTCCACGTGATTGTCCGTGACGCTTGATCGCACCTTGGAATCCTTTACCTTTCGATGTACCTGTTACGTCTACTAATTCACCTGCAGCGAAAATGTCTGCCTTAATCTCTTGACCGATTTCGTATCCTTCTACTGAAGTACGAACTTCTTTGATGAAGCGCTTAGGTGTCGCGTTTGCTTTCGCAGCGTGACCTTTTGATGGTTTGTTTTGACGTGATTCTTTGATGTCTCCGAAACCAAGTTGAACTGCTTCGTAACCGTCTGTGTCAACTGTTTTAAGTTGAAGAACGACGTTACCTTCTACAGCAACTACTGTTACTGGTACAACTTCGCCTGCTTCGTTGAAGATTTGAGTCATACCAAGTTTTGTTCCTAAGATTCCTTTAGCCATGAGATACACCTCCTGTTAATAATTAATTGTCTCTTCTGGCTAGTATCTACTATATGAAGAATTAAAGTTTAATTTCGATGTCTACACCTGATGGTAACTCGAGACGCATAAGCGAATCGACTGTTTTCGGTGTTGGGTTTACGATGTCGATCAAGCGTTTGTGTGTACGCATTTCGAACTGCTCACGAGCATCTTTGTACTTGTGAACCGCACGAAGAATCGTGTAAACCGATTTTTCAGTTGGGAGCGGGATTGGACCCGACACCTTTGCACCTGAACGCTTCGCAGTGTCAACGATCTTCTCAGCTGATTGATCGAGAACGCGATGGTCATATGCTTTTAAACGAATACGAATTTTTTCATTTGCCATGTTTGTTTCCCTCCTTTGTCGCCTACTTTAAAAATAGACAATTCTCCGCGGAAATTTCCACACCGGCCATGGCAATGCTGCCTGGCGTGTCATAACCTCCCGCTTCAACGCAGCGTGCTTGTGTCAGCAGAGGCATCCGATCATTGCAAATCAACGATTGGACCCGTTTTCTGCTGTAAAGTCTCTCACCACTCGCACAAACACTTAATCATTATATCTAATCTGGTCATGGAATGCAAGATTAGATTTTTGAAGTTGCTGGTTGTCTGATGAGTTGCTCAACGTTCCCTAATGTAACAAGATTCGCGAGCTTTTGCAAGCAAAAATTCATTCTTTTATTGAACTATTTTTCAAACGAACTCCCATGTCAACTCGACCTAGCGTTTCATCACCTCTCCAAAACGCTCTGTCACCCCTTCTATGACCGATTGTGGCGCTCGTTTTAAACAGTCTTGAACAATTCCTTCATTAACACTGTGCGTCTTGAAATAGCGGAGCAATGACGCTAATTTATCCTCTCGTCCGATGACCGTGTAAAGGACGACCCACTCTTCTAGGTGCATCCATTGTCCATCTGGTTCAATGAAAGGATGCGTATAGATTCCGTCGGTACACTTCATTCGGAAACTAGACATGACGTCCACATCTGTTCCCTCGAATATATACTCTCCAAAGTAGGTCGTTACGTATGCGTCGTGAGAATCTGATGGTTTCTTCTCCCCAGCACGACTAAGTACGCGATCGATTTTTTCAAACTGGTCCGGTTCAACAAAAACATCGATGTCATTCGTTACCTCGACGATGCCATGATGCTTTAACAGCTCAGAACCGCCAATGCGATACTCAATCCCATTCAAGCGACAAATAGTCTCTAGTTGCTTCAGCATGACGCCACTCCTTTCTCGTATGCCTCATCTTACCATGTTGTGATGGAAACACAAAAAAGCAGCCCGCATATTGCGGACTGCTTAATGTTGTTCAGTTGAATCAATCGATTACTCGATGATTTCTGTTACTGAACCAGCACCTACAGTACGGCCACCCTCACGGATAGAGAAACGTGTACCGTCTTCGATCGCGATTGTAGAAATCAATTCGATCGTCAACTCGATGTTGTCTCCTGGCATTACCATTTCAGTACCTTCTGGAAGGTGAACGATACCTGTTACGTCAGTTGTACGGAAGTAGAACTGCGGACGGTAGTTCGCGAAGAATGGCGTGTGACGGCCACCCTCTTCTTTAGAAAGAACGTAGATTGATGCTTTGAATTTAGAGTGTGGTGTGATTGAACCTGGCTTAGCAAGTACTTGTCCACGCTCGATGTCGTCACGTGATACACCACGGAGAAGTGCACCGATGTTGTCGCCAGCTTCAGCATAGTCAAGAAGCTTACGGAACATCTCTACACCAGTACATACAGTTTTCTTCGTTTCTTCTGTAAGACCAACGATTTCGATCTCGTCGTTGACGCGGAGAACACCACGCTCAACACGACCAGTCGCTACAGTACCACGACCAGTGATTGAGAATACGTCCTCAACAGGCATCATGAAGTCTTTTTCAGTGTCACGAACTGGTTCTGGGATGTACTCATCAACAGCGTTCATGAGTTCCATAACTTTTTCTTCCCACTGAGCTTCACCGTTAAGTGCGCCAAGTGCAGAACCTTTGATTACAGGGAGGTCGTCGCCTGGGAAGTCGTATTCAGAAAGAAGTTCACGGATTTCCATTTCAACGAGTTCGAGAAGCTCTTCGTCGTCTACCATGTCAACTTTGTTCATGAATACTACGATGTAAGGAACACCTACTTGACGTGAAAGAAGGATGTGCTCACGTGTTTGTGGCATTGGGCCATCTGTTGCAGATACAACGAGGATCGCGCCGTCCATTTGAGCAGCACCAGTGATCATGTTTTTAACATAGTCAGCGTGTCCTGGGCAGTCAACGTGTGCGTAGTGACGCTTGTCAGTTTCGTACTCGATGTGAGCTGTTGCGATTGTGATACCGCGCTCGCGCTCTTCTGGAGCACCATCGATTTGGTCGAACTTAGTAGCTGTTTTACCTTGTGCACGTGAAAGTACAGCAGAGATTGCTGCAGTCAAAGTTGTTTTACCGTGGTCAACGTGGCCAATTGTACCAACGTTAACGTGCGGCTTAGAACGGTCGAATTTTTCTTTACCCATTCTAGATTCCTCCTCTATTAAACGATTAGTTTTATTTAACTAGGAAGACGTAGGCTACTTTTAACATACGTCCTCCTTAGCTTACAACAATCAATCTAGCGATACAACCGTTATTAGCCGTTCGCTTTTTTGACGATTTCTTCAGCGATTGATTTCGGTACTTCTTCGTAGTGATCGAAGTGCATCGAGTACGTTCCGCGTCCTTGTGTACGTGAACGAAGTGATGTTGCGTAACCGAACATTTCTGAAAGTGGAATCATCGCTTTAACGACTTGTGCGTTACCGCGAGCTTCCATACCTTCTACGCGTCCACGGCGTGACGTAACGTCACCCATGATGTCACCCATGTATTCTTCTGGGATAACAACTTCAACACGCATCATTGGCTCAAGGATAACAGCTTTCGCTTGGTCCTTAAGTTGTTTAACCGCCATCGAAGCAGCAACTTTAAACGCCATCTCGTTCGAGTCGACATCGTGGTACGAACCGAATACGAGACGAGCTTTAACGTCTACTACTGGGTAACCAGCGAGGATACCGTTTTCGAGAGCTTCTTCAATCCCGTTTTGAACAGCAGGGACGTATTCACGTGGTACAACACCACCGACGATCTTGTTCTCGAACTCGAATCCAGCGCCTTCTTCGTTCGGCTCGAATTCTACGACAACGTGACCGTACTGACCGCGTCCACCAGACTGACGAACGAATTTCGAATCGATCTTCGCAGCGCCACGGATTGTTTCACGGTAAGCAACTTGTGGTGCACCAACGTTAGCTTCTACTTTGAATTCGCGACGCATACGGTCAACGAGGATGTCAAGGTGAAGCTCACCCATACCAGAGATGATCGTTTGACCAGTCTCAGGGTTTGTTTCAGTGCGGAATGTTGGATCTTCTTCTGCGAGTTTCGCAAGAGCTTGACCCATCTTATCTTGGTCTGCTTTCGATTTAGGCTCGATTGCAACCGAGATAACTGGTTCTGGGAACGTCATTGACTCGAGAACGATGTTATCTTTCTCAGAGCAAAGCGTGTCACCAGTAGTCGTGTCTTTGAAACCAACAGCAGCGGCGATGTCACCAGCGAATACCATTGGAATCTCTTCACGGCTGTTTGCGTGCATTTGAAGGATACGACCGAGACGCTCACGCTTCCCTTTAGTCGAGTTCTTCACGTATGATCCTGCTTCAGCTGTACCAGAGTACACGCGGAAGAACGTCAATTTACCGACGTAAGGGTCAGTCATAACTTTGAACGCAAGTGCTGAGAATGGAGCTTCATCAGAAGGCTCACGCGTGATTTCTTCTTCTGTATCGAGGTTGATCCCTTTGATTGACTCTACATCAACTGGTGATGGGAGGTAATCAACAACGGCGTTAAGCATGAGCTGAACACCTTTGTTTTTGAAGGCAGAACCAACGAGTACAGGGTAGAATTCAACGCTAAGTGTCGCTTGACGGATTGCAGCTTTCAATTCATCGATTGAAATCTCTTCACCTTCAAGGTACTTCATCATCAACTCTTCGTTGAAGTCAGCAACACCTTCGATCAATTGACCGCGAAGTTCTTCAGCTTGGTCAGCCATGTCAGCTGGGAAGCCGTCTATTACTTCGATGTCAGTACCGAGGTCGTTGTTGTACATGTAAGTCTTCATTTCAACGAGATCGATGATCCCTTTGAAATCGTCCTCTGCTCCGATTGGGAGTTGGATCGCGTAAGCGTTCGCTTGAAGACGATCGTGGAGCGTCTTCACAGAGTACAAGAAGTCTGCGCCGATTTTATCCATCTTGTTGACGAATACGACACGTGGTACACCATATGTCGTCGCTTGACGCCATACAGTTTCTGTTTGTGGTTCTACACCTGACTGAGCGTCAAGTACAGCAACCGCACCATCAAGTACACGGAGTGAACGTTCAACTTCTACAGTGAAGTCTACGTGTCCAGGTGTATCGATGATGTTTACACGGTGGCCATTCCACTGTGCAGTTGTCGCAGCCGAAGTGATCGTGATTCCACGCTCTTGCTCCTGCTCCATCCAGTCCATTTGTGAAGCACCTTCGTGCGTTTCACCAATTTTATGGATACGACCTGTGTAATAAAGAATACGTTCAGTTGTTGTCGTTTTACCGGCATCGATGTGAGCCATGATCCCGATGTTACGAGTATTCTTTAGGGAGAATTCTCTTGCCATACTGGGTATTCTCCTTCCGCATGTTTGATTTTCGTGTGCGCGCACACGATATGATTATACCCGAAAGCCACTCCGTTAAGCCATGCTTGGCGGAGTGGACTTTACGATTAAATTACCAACGATAGTGAGCAAACGCTTTGTTAGCTTCTGCCATCTTATGCATGTCTTCGCGTTTCTTAACAGATGCACCAGTGTTGTTGGCTGCATCCATGATTTCGTTCGCGATACGTTGCTCCATCGTTTTTTCGTTGCGGAGACGAGCGTAGTTCACGAGGTAACGAAGACCAAGTGTTGTACGGCGCTCTGGACGAACTTCTACAGGAACTTGGTAGTTAGCTCCACCTACACGGCGTGCTTTAACTTCAAGTACAGGCATGATGTTGTTCATTGCTTCTTCGAACACTTCCATAGGCTCTTTGCCTGAGCGTTCAGCGATGATGCCAAATGCGTTGTAAATGATAGTTTGAGCTGTACCTTTTTTACCGTCTAACATGACACGGTTAATGAGGCGAGTTACCAATTTCGAGTTGTAGATCGGATCTGCGATAACGTCACGACGTTCTGCACGGTTTTTACGCATCCGAGTACCCTCCTTTCAAAATTTCAATTGTAGTTTAGTTTGCGAGAATTACTTCTTCGCAGCTTTCGGACGTTTCGTACCGTATTTAGAACGGCCTTGCATACGTCCATCAACACCTGCAGTGTCAAGCGCACCACGAACGATGTGGTAACGTACCCCTGGTAAGTCTTTTACACGTCCTCCACGGATAAGAACAACGCTGTGCTCTTGAAGGTTGTGGCCAATACCTGGGATGTACGCAGTCACTTCGATTTGGTTAGTCAAACGAACACGAGCATACTTACGAAGCGCCGAGTTCGGTTTCTTCGGAGTCATTGTACCAACACGTGTACAAACACCACGTTTTTGTGGTGAGCTCACGTTTGTTTGTGACTTGATGAAACTGTTGTAACCTTTGTTAAGTGCTGGAGAGTCAGATTTCACGACTTTCGATTTACGTCCTTTACGGACTAACTGGTTAATAGTAGGCATCTTTGAAGATCCTCCCTTCCTGAATGTTGCTATTTTCTAGTCCCACCGACCCGGGTGGTTCATTTAAGGTCATAACGAAACGTTTTTACGAGGCGTAGGCATTCCATGACCTCGCAAAAACGTGAGTTATACCTTGAAAGTGGCAATTGTAGCAGCCAAACCTTCCCGTAGAAAGTTCGGATGGACGTCCAAGTAGCTTGCCGACTGCTGGACATCGTTGTCATCGACAACAACCGATTGGCGGCACTAAATCATAGTAGCACCGCCAACCTGCGCTGTCAAGACGTATTTTACTCGACTGTTGTATCTTCGAGCGCAACTGGCGCCTCATCTTCTTTGAGTTCCACATCACGGTAGACGGCCATTCCAGTACCAGCTGGAACGAGTTTACCGATGATGACGTTCTCTTTGAGTCCGAGGAGATAGTCACGTTTCCCTTTGATTGCTGCATCTGTCAAGACGCGAGTCGTTTCTTGGAACGAAGCCGCTGAGAGGAACGAATCTGTCTCAAGTGAAGCTTTCGTGATTCCGAGAAGGACTGGTTTCGCAGTCGCTGGGTGTTTTCCATCACGAATCGCATCTTTACACGCTTCTTTGAAGACGCTGATGTCGACGAGTGATCCAGGGAGAAGTGGTGTGTCACCTGATTCGATAACTTTGACACGACGAAGCATTTGGCGAACCATGACCTCAACGTGCTTATCACCGATTTCTACCCCTTGCATCCGGTAAACTTTTTGAACTTCTTGGAGAAGATAGTTCTGAACACCAGATACACCACGGACGGCGAGCAATTCTTTCGGATCGATCGAACCTTCCGTGAAGACTTCACCGGCTTCTACTGTGTCGCCGATTTGAACGCGGAGACGCGCTCCGAATGGAATCGTGTATGAGCGAGTCTCACTGAATCCTTCGACCGTGAGTTCACGCTTGTCACGCGATTCTGTGAAGTCGATGACCGTACCAGAGATTTCCGAGATGACCGCTTGACCTTTCGGGTTACGGGCTTCGAATACCTCTTGGATACGTGGAAGACCTTGTGTGATATCGTCTCCGGCAACCCCACCTGTGTGGAAGGTACGCATTGTAAGCTGCGTTCCTGGCTCACCGATTGATTGTGCGGCAATGATACCGACGGCTTCCCCGACTTCAACATTTGATCCAGTTGCCAAGTTGCGTCCGTAACACTTCTTACATACGCCGTGTGACGTGTTACATGTGAAGGCTGTACGGATTTCAACTTTTTCAACACCCGCATCTACAATGATGCGCGCGATGTCTTCTGTGATCAATTCGTTCTTATCGATCAACACTTCGCCCGTTTCAGGGTGTGTGACCGTTTCAAACGATGTACGTCCGACGAGACGGTCGTACAAGCTTTCGATTTCTTCCGTACCTTCGCGGAGTGCAGAAACACGGATTCCGCGGTCTGTTCCACAATCCTCTTCACGGATGATGACATCTTGCGCTACGTCAACGAGACGACGCGTCAAGTAACCTGAATCGGCTGTCTTCAAGGCTGTATCGGCAAGACCTTTACGAGCCCCGTGAGTCGAGATGAAGTACTCTTGAACCGTCAGACCTTCACGGAATGACGATTTGATTGGAAGTTCGATGATGCGACCAGATGGAGCGGCCATCAAACCACGCATACCCGCAAGCTGCGTAAAGTTCGATGCGTTACCACGGGCACCTGAGTCAGACATCATGAAGATTGGGTTCAGGCGGTTGAGGGATTTCATCAATCGAGATTGAATTTCATCCTTCGCTTCGTTCCAAGCACGGACAACGCGCTCGTAACGCTCATCTTCAGTGATGAGACCACGACGGAACGACTTCATGATTTGGTCGACTTGTTTTTGTGCTTCATCAAGGATTTCCTGTTTATCCGGAAGTACGATGATATCGGCAATCCCAACCGTCACACCCGCTTTTGTCGAGTGCTTGAAGCCAAGATCTTTCATCCGGTCAAGCATGCGGCTTGTTTCCGTCGTTTCAAACTTCTGGAACACTTCCGCGATGACTTTTCCAAGGAACCCTTTTTTGAACGGGTCGATGATTGGACGTGATGCGATTTCTTCCGCAACGTTCGCCCCTTTGTCGATGAAGTACTTATCAGGCGTTGCTTCCTGTAAGTTTTCCATCGTCGGCTCGTTCAAGTATGGGAACGTATTTGGCAAGATTTCGTTGAAGATCATCTTACCAACTGTCGTAATGAGCAATTTCTCGTTCTGTTCGTCTGTGAACGTCGGGTTGTTGAGCGTACGTGCCGGAAGTGCCACACGCGAGTGCAAGTGGACATAACCGTTTTGGTAAGCAATCAACGCTTCGTTGACGTTCGAGAACACTTTCCCTTGACCGACGGCATCTTCACGTTCGAGTGAGATGTAGTAGTTACCGAGGACCATATCCTGCGATGGTGTAACAACTGGTTTTCCGTCTTTCGGGTTCAAGATGTTCTGCGCAGCGAGCATGAGAAGACGTGCTTCCGCTTGTGCTTCTGCAGAGAGCGGAACGTGGACGGCCATTTGGTCACCATCGAAGTCGGCGTTGTATGCCGTACATACGAGTGGGTGAAGGCGAATCGCACGACCTTCAACAAGAATCGGTTCGAATGCTTGAATACCAAGGCGGTGAAGTGTCGGGGCACGGTTCAAGAGGACCGGATGCTCACGAATGACTTCTTCAAGGACGCCCCAGATTTCAGGTTGCATCTTCTCGATTTTGCGTTTGGCGTTCTTGATGTTTGAAGCGATGCCGCGACCGACAAGCTCTTTCATCACGAACGGTTTGAAGAGTTCAAGCGCCATCTCTTTTGGAAGACCACACTGATACATCTTCAAGTTCGGACCTACGACGATAACCGAACGTCCTGAATAGTCGACCCGTTTACCGAGAAGGTTTTGACGGAAACGACCTTGTTTCCCTTTCAACATGTGTGAAAGTGATTTAAGCGGACGGTTACCAGGACCTGTTACCGGACGACCACGACGACCGTTGTCGATGAGGGCGTCAACCGCTTCTTGAAGCATACGCTTCTCGTTTTGCACGATGATGTTCGGCGCGCCGAGGTCGAGCAAACGTTTGAGACGGTTGTTCCGGTTGATGACTCGACGATACAAATCGTTCAAGTCAGATGTCGCAAAGCGTCCACCATCAAGCTGTACCATCGGGCGAAGCTCTGGTGGGATGACAGGAAGTACTTCAAGGATCATCCAGTCTGGATTGTTTCCTGAAGTGAAGAATGCATCGAGAACTTCCAAGCGCTTAATCGCACGTGTACGACGTTGACCTTGGACTGTTTTCAACTCTTCACGAAGCTCGCCTACTTCTTTTTCAAGATTAACGTCTTGAAGAAGTGTACGGATGGCTTCAGCACCCATGTCTGCTTTGAAGTCGCTACCGTATTTTTCACGATAGAGACGGAATTCTTTTTCCGAGAGAAGTTGTTTCTTCTCAAGCGGAGTATCACCTGGCTCTGTGACCACGTAAGATGCGAAGTAAATGACTTCTTCAAGCGCACGTGGTGACATGTCGAGAACAAGCCCCATGCGGCTTGGAATCCCTTTGAAGTACCAGATGTGCGAAACTGGTGCCGCGAGCTCGATATGGCCCATTCGCTCGCGACGCACTTTCGCTTTCGTCACTTCAACGCCACAGCGGTCACAAATGACTCCTTTATAACGGATACGTTTGTATTTCCCACAGTAACATTCCCAGTCTTTCGTAGGACCGAAGATTCGTTCACAGAATAATCCGTCCTTCTCTGGTTTAAGTGTACGATAGTTGATCGTTTCCGGCTTTTTGACTTCACCGTAAGACCACGAACGGATCTTCTCTGATGAAGCCAAGCCGATTTTCATATATTCAAATCGATTAACATCTACCAAGGGGCCGACCTCCCTTTTCGCCTTATTCCTCTTCCGTAACAGTCGGTTGAACGACTTGTTCTAACGCCGATGTTGCGTTCGGGATGTTGTCGTCATCTTCATCTTTCATTTCGACTTCTTCATCATCCGCTGACATCATCTTGACTTCCATACCGAGCGCTTGAAGCTCTTTAATCAAGACGCGGAATGATTCAGGAACGCCCGCTTTCGGAACGCTCTCACCTTTCACGATGGCCTCATATGCTTTCACACGACCGACCGTGTCATCCGACTTGATTGTCAAGATTTCTTGGAGCGTGTAGGCTGCACCGTACGCTTCAAGAGCCCAAACTTCCATCTCCCCGAAGCGCTGACCACCGAACTGTGCTTTACCACCGAGCGGTTGTTGCGTAACGAGTGAGTATGGTCCTGTCGAACGAGCGTGAAGTTTGTCATCAACCATGTGCGCGAGTTTGATCATGTACATGACACCGACCGAGACGCGGTTATCGAACGGTTCACCCGTACGACCGTCATAGAGACGCGTTTTCGCATCTTTATCCATACCAGCCTCTTCAATCGTTGCCCATACGTCTTCCTCACGCGCTCCATCGAATACAGGTGTTGCCACTTTGATACCGAGCTTCTTCGCTGCCATACCAAGGTGGAGTTCAAGTACCTGACCGATGTTCATACGAGATGGTACCCCAAGCGGGTTGAGCATGATGTCAACCGGTGTACCGTCTGGCATGTATGGCATATCTTCTTCAGGGAGGATTCGCGAGATAACACCTTTGTTACCGTGACGTCCCGCCATCTTATCCCCTTCGTGAATCTTACGTTTTTGAACGATATAGACACGTACCATTTGGTTGACGCCTGGAGACAACTCGTCACCGTTTTCACGGTCGAACACTTTGACATCCAAGATGATTCCGTCTCCACCGTTTGGTACACGAAGTGACGTATCACGTACTTCACGTGCCTTCTCACCGAAGATTGCGTGCAAGAGACGCTCTTCCGCCGTCAATTCTGTAACGCCCTTAGGTGTTACTTTACCGACGAGGATATCGCCATCCTTGACTTCAGCTCCGATGCGGATAATTCCACGATCGTCCAAGTTACGAAGTGCGTCATCTCCGACGTTTGGAATATCACGTGTGATTTCCTCTGGTCCGAGTTTCGTGTCGCGTGACTCTGACTCGTACTCTTCGATATGAATCGACGTGTACACGTCATCTTTCACGAGACGCTCACTCATGATGATCGCATCCTCATAGTTGTAACCATCCCATGTCATGAAGGCAACGACGACGTTACGGCCGAGCGCGAGCTCACCCATATCCATCGATGGACCGTCTGCAAGGATTTCTCCTTTTTCGACACGGTCACCAGCTGCGATGATTGGTTTTTGGTTATAGCATGTCCCTTGGTTCGAACGGACATATTTTTGAAGTTTGTAACGGTCAAGGTCACCTGAAACCTCAGAACCGTTCACGTCAGACGTGCGACGGATCAAGATTTCACGCGCTGTGACGCGTTCGACGACACCTGGGTATTTCGCAACAATAGCTGCCCCAGAGTCTTTCGCAGATACGTACTCCATGCCGGTACCGACAATCGGTGAATCCGGTTGAAGGAGTGGTACTGCTTGACGTTGCATGTTCGCTCCCATGAGGGCACGGTTCGAGTCATCGTTCTCGAGGAACGGGATACATGCCGTTGCAGCAGAAACAACCTGTTTCGGCGAAACGTCCATGTAGTCCACTCGGCTTGGCTCGACTGACAAGTTTTGTCCGCGGAAACGGCAAAGAACTTGTTCGTCTGCAAAGTGGCCATCTTCTGTGAGCGGCATGTTTGCCTGTGCGACGACATAGAGGTCTTCCTCATCAGCCGTCATATATTGAATGTCGCCAGTGACAAGACCTGTTTCTGGGTCAACACGACGGTATGGTGCTTCGATGAAACCGTACTCGTTCACTTTCGCATAAGACGAGAGTGAGTTGATGAGTCCGATGTTCGGCCCCTCTGGTGTTTCGATTGGACACATCCGACCGTAGTGCGAATAGTGAACGTCTCGAACTTCGAAACCAGCACGCTCACGTGTCAAACCACCCGGTCCAAGTGCAGAGAGACGACGCTTGTGCGTGAGCTCTGCGAGCGGGTTCGTTTGGTCCATGAACTGTGACAATTGCGAGCTACCGAAGAACTCTTTAAGTGATGCGATAACCGGGCGGATGTTGATGAGCGCCTGTGGTGTGATCGCATTTTGATCTTGAATCGACATACGTTCTTTTACGACACGTTCCATACGGGAAAGCCCGATCCGGAATTGGTTTTGGAGAAGTTCTCCGACTGAACGAAGACGACGGTTTCCTAAGTGGTCGATGTCATCTGTTGTTCCGACTTCGTGAAGTAAGTTGAAGAAGTAGTTGATTGAAGCGATAATATCGGCTGGCGTAATATGTTTTACGCTGCGATCGATATTGCCATTTCCGATGATGTTCAAGATACGCTCTCCATCTGGGTCATCCGGTGAGATGACTTTGATTGACTGAAGACCGAATGGCTCACCTTCAGCGACACCACCAGTTGGTTCCGCATCGATATAGCCAAGGCCGTTCTCCAAGTGCGGGAGGATACGATCTAAGTTGCGGCGGTCGAGGATTGTTCCAGCTTCGGCGAGTACTTCGCCTGTTTCCGGGTCCACGAGCGTTTCCGCTAATTTTTGACCGAACAAACGGTTCTTAAGATGAAGTTTTTTGTTCATCTTATAGCGACCGACGTTCGCTAAGTCGTAACGTTTCGGGTCGAAGAAACGTGATACGAGAAGAGATTTCGCATTTTCTACCGTTGGTGGTTCACCAGGGCGGAGACGCTCATAAATCTCGATCAACGCTTTCTCTGTAGACTCCGTATTATCTTTTTCAAGGGTGTTACGAAGGTATTCGTCATCCCCGAGAAGGTCGATAATTTCTTGGTCCGTACCGAATCCGAGGGCACGCAACAACACCGTTACCGGAATTTTACGGGTACGGTCGATACGAACATAAACGATATCTTTGGCATCTGTCTCGAGTTCGAGCCAAGCACCACGGTTCGGAATGACAGTTGCGCCAAATCCACGTTTACCGTTTTTATCGAGTTTAGCGTTATAGTACACGCTCGGTGAACGGACAAGCTGGGAAACGATGACGCGTTCTGCACCATTGATGATAAACGTTCCCGATTCTGTCATGAGCGGGAAATCCCCCATGAACACTTCTTGTTCTTTGAGCTCACCTGTCTCTTTGTTTTGGAGACGCACTTTTACGCGAAGTGGCGCAGAATAAGTAACGTCGCGCTCCTTCGATTCATCGATAGAATACTTCGGCTCACTGAGCGAGTAATCGATGAACTCCAATACGAGGTTTCCTGTGAAGTCGGAAATCGGTGAAATGTCTGTGAACATTTCCTTCAATCCTTCACGCAAGAACCACTCATAAGAAGCAGTTTGAATTTCAATCAAATTCGGAAGCTCTAATACCTCACTGATACGGGCAAAGCTTCTTCTCTGACGGTGACGACCGTACTGAACAAGTTGACCAGTCAACTGATTCACCTCTCAGACCCCCAATTCTTTAGCGAATTTTTCGGGCGTAATAATCGAACATTGTCATTGAATGTCGCTCGTTTTCCGTCTCTAAAAAGCGGCAGACACGGCAGTTTCAAGCGAATTCCATTCCAATGGCATTTTATAATGTTAGCATATACGTTATAGCGAGTCAACAAGACTTCACCGTTTGTCAAGACCGAATTGCTCGGAAAATAAAGTAACCTTTTTCTTTCGCGATCGTTTCAACTTGACCAAACACCTCTTCTAATAACTTTTTAGCAGAAGGTGCTCCTTGTTTCTTTTGAATGACGACATAGATTGCTCCTCCATCGACGAGGTGCGTATGTGCTTCACGCAAGATCGTATGGACGACTTGTTTCCCCGCACGAATCGGCGGATTGGTGACAATGGCGGCAAACCGTTCTCCCCCCACCGCGTCATACGCGTGAGAAAGCCGTGTTTCGACCGTCACTCCATTACGGGCGGCGTTTTGCTCAGAGAGCGCCAGCGCACGCTCATTCACATCAATGAGCAAGGCCTCACGCCCAGAGGCATCGGCAAGCGAGATCCCCATCGGACCATAGCCGCAGCCTACATCTAAAATACGTCCCGACACATCAGGCATCTCAAACGTTTCAATTAAAAGACGTGACCCAAAATCGACCGACCCTTTCGAGAACACACCGCGGTCCGAAGTGAAATGATACTGTTTCCCTCGCAACTCGTACGTCCATGTCTCCGGGGCACTTTCCGAACGTGGATCGTTCGTATAGTAATGATCTCCCATGCGTTGAACCTCCTAACCCATTCTTCAAGGAAATAAAAGAAGCTCGCCATGGCGAGCTTCTATAGGTTGTGAAGTAGAATTACTTAACTTCAACAGATGCGCCAGCTTCTTCAAGCTTAGCTTTGATTGCGTCAGCGTCTTCTTTAGAAACGCCTTCTTTGACTGGAGCTGGAGTTCCGTCAACGAGTGCTTTTGCTTCTTTAAGACCGAGACCTGTGATTTCACGAACAGCTTTGATGACGTTGATTTTACCAGCGCCAGCGTTTGTGAGGATTACGTCGAATTCAGTTTTCTCTTCAGCTGCTGCGCCTGCGCCAGCACCTGCAACTGCTACTGGAGCTGCTGCTGATACGCCGAATTCTTCTTCGATTGTTTTTACGAGTTCGTTAAGTTCGAGAACCGTCATTGATTTGAGGTCTTCGATGAATTGCTCTTTGTTGAAAGCCATTATGGTTTTCCTCCTTTGATGTTGTGAAAAAGTTTTTTTGAGTTACGCTACGCGACAAAAATTAAGCTGATTGCTCTTCTTTTTGTTCTGCGATTGCATTTGTTGCGACTGCGAGCCCACGGATTGGAGCTTGAAGTACGCTGAGAAGCATCGAGAGAAGACCATCGCGTGATGGAAGTTCTGCAAGGGCTTTGATTTCTTCGAGTGAAGAAACTTTACCTTCGATGATTCCGCCTTTAAGTTCGAGCGCTTTGTGCTCTTTCGAGAAGTCGTTCAAGATCTTCGCTGGAGCAATAACGTCTTCTTTAGAGAAGGCGATTGCTGTAGGACCAGTGAAGACTTCGTCAAGACCTTCGAAGTTCGACTGAGTAGCTGCGCGGCGAAGAAGACCGTTCTTGTAAACTTTGAACTCGATTCCAGCGTCACGGAGTGATTTACGGAGTGTAGTCACTTCTTCAACTGTAAGTCCACGGTAGTCAACAACAACTGTTCCAACGCTCGCTTGCATTTTCTCAGCGATTTCATCGACGAGTGCCGATTTCTGAGCTACGATTTTTTCGTTTGCCATGTGTTTGCACCTCCTAGTCAATTCTTATACCGGACGAGAGGCTGCTCTCCAAAAGAAATCCCTCGTATGAAGACATACGAGGGCGTAATTGTTTGAAAGTAAACCTGTGACAACAGGCTCAAGTTCGAGCAAAGACACCTCGGAAGGGTTTACGGACCGATGTCCACCTTCTGTCTACGGTAATCCAACATATTCGGTTGAACGTGTATTACTTTATCAGCGGTGTCACACGTTGTCAACAATTTATTTCAACAAGATTACTTAAGGAAATCTGCAGTCGCTACACGGATCCCAGGACCCATTGTAGATGAAAGCGAGATGTTTTTAAGGTAAGTTCCTTTTGCAGTAGCAGGCTTCACTTTCATGAGTGTTTCGAGAATTGTCTCGATGTTCTCAGAGAGTTTAGATGCTTCAAATGATTTCTTACCAACTGGAACGTGGATGTTACCAGCTTTATCAACACGGTATTCAACTTTACCAGCTTTGATATCCGCGATTGCTTTTTCTACGTCGAAAGTAACTGTTCCTGTTTTCGGGTTAGGCATGAGGCCTTTAGGTCCGAGAACACGACCAAGTTTACCAACCTCACCCATCATGTCAGGTGTCGCAACGATTACATCGAAGTCGAACCATCCTTGTTGGATTTTGTTGATGTACTCAGCGTCGCCAACGTAGTCTGCTCCAGCAGCTTCCGCTTCTTTCACTTTCTCACCTTTTGCGAAGACGAGAACTTTTTGTGTTTTACCAGTACCGTGTGGAAGTACAACGGCACCACGGATTTGTTGGTCTGCTTTCTTCGGATCTACGCCGAGACGGACAGCAACTTCGATTGTTTCATCGAATTTAGCAGTAGCTGTTTTTTGAACGAGCTCGACAGCTTCAGCGAGGTCGTATGACTTCGTGCGGTCAACAAGCTTAGCTGCTTCTTGGTGTTTTTTACCCATGATCTTTTCCTCCTTGTGGTTAGCGGAATTTCCTCCCACATAATGAAGGGATTGAAGGTGAGCAGTATTCACCGACAACCCCAGAGACTAGCAATTAGTCTTCGATTACAATACCCATACTACGTGCAGTACCTTCAACCATAAGCATCGCTGTTTCTACAGATGATGCGTTAAGGTCAGGCATTTTAAGTTCAGCGATTTCGCGAACTTTGTCACGCTTAACCGTTGCTACTTTCTTACGGTTTGGTTCACCAGAACCACTCTCGATACCAGCAGCTTTCTTCAAGAGAACTGCAGCTGGTGGAGTTTTCGTAATGAATGTAAACGAACGATCTTCGTATACCGTGATGACTACAGGAATAATCAATCCGGCTTGGTCTTGTGTACGAGCGTTGAACTCTTTACAGAATCCCATGATGTTAACACCTGCTTGACCAAGTGCTGGACCTACTGGTGGAGCTGGGTTTGCTTTACCAGCTGGGATTTGAAGTTTAACGAGTTTAGAAACTTTTTTCGCCACGAGACACACCTCCTTAAGTCTAAAATGTGGTTTCTTGGACGTTGTGCGCCCTCCCACTCAATCTATTAGGTCGAGTTTGTACCGAAATAAAGCACAACATCAAACATTTTCGATTGTACCATCCGTTTTACGGATTAGCAAGTGGGTTTAGTTAATTTTCTGAACTTGTTCGAAATCAAGCTCAATTTTTGTTTCACGACCGAACATGTCGACCACGACTTTGAGCTTCTCTTTGTCGGCTTCAATCTCGTCGATTGTTCCTTCAAAGTTCTCAAATGCGCCTTCTTTCACGCGGACAAGGTCACCGAGTTCATAGTTGTAACGATCTTTCTTCTCGATGAGTCCCATTTGTGACAAGACGTTTGTCACTTCGTCCGGTTGGAGTGGGATTGGTTTTGCCCCACCACCCGTTGAACCGAGGAAGCCGGTGACGTTTGGCGTGTTGCGGACAACATACCATGAATCGTCAGTCATGACCATCTCTACGAACACATAGCCCGGGAAACTTTTGACTTCACGTTCTTTGATTTTCTTCTCGCCACTCTTCAATGTGACTTCTTCTTGCGTCGTTTCAGTCGGGACGAGGACGCGGAAAATTTTATCTTCCATGTTCATCGAACCGATTCGACGTTCTAGGTTTTCTTTGACGTTATTCTCAAAACCTGAGTACGTCTGGACAACAAACCATTGTTTCTCCACGGCTTTCACCTCTTCCTTAGTTAATCAATAAATTGACGAGATAACTGACCCCAGTATCTACGCCGAACACGAACAGGCCAATCACGACAACAGTCGCGATGACAGTAATGGTATATTTCGTGAGTTCTTTACGAGTCGGCCAACTCGTTTTCTTCAACTCTTTCCATACGTCGCGCAAAAAGTTCATGGTAGCTTCCTCCTACATTGAATGCCAATCTACGTTACTTTGATTCCCGATGCAGCGTATGCGCGTTACAGCGGCGACAAAACTTCTTCATTTCAAGCCGTGTCGACACGCCATCTTTTTTTGTCGTCGAGTACTCTCGAGACCCGCATTCTGAGCAAGCGAGACTTACTTTCTTTGCCATTCATAAGCGCCCCTTTCGACTACTCTCTCTTAAAAAAGAGCGAAAAAAAAACGCCTCCTGTAAATGGCGTCTACGGACAAGGCGCTGCTTTTAAAGTATCACATAGGAGGCACGCGGTCAATAATCGGTTAGCTCGTGAGCATCCGGACGTCGACATGACGCTCGAATTTCTTCTTCACGCGCTGTAACGCATTATCGATCGATTTGACATGACGATCGAGGTCATCTGAAATCTCTTGATAAGAACGCCCGTCTAAATAAAGACGCAAGACTTTCCGTTCGAGGTCACTCAAGATCTCATCCATCTTCGCTTCCATGAACGACTGTTCTTCCTGTGTCACGATTAATTCTTGTGGGTCAGTCGGATGTGGTGGCAAGATGACATCGAGCAACGTCCGGTCAGACTCTTCATCAAAAATTGGTTTATCGAGTGACACATATGAATTGAGCGGAATATGTTTTTGGCGTGTCGCCGTCTTGATTGCCGTGATCATCTGGCGGGTAATGCACATCTCGGCAAAGCTTTTGAATGACGCAAGTCGCTCGTCTTTATAATCACGCACACCTTTATAAAGGCCGATCATCCCCTCTTGGACGATGTCCTCATGATCTGCACCAATCAAAAAGTATGAACGTGCCTTCGCCCGCACAAAATACCGGTATCGTTCAATCAAAAACTCGAGCGCGTCGCTATCCCCTTCGTTGCGCGCCAATAAGACCAACTCTTCGTCTGACATTTTTTCAAACTGTTCGTACGGCCATCCGTTCATGCTCGTTACCCCCCGGCGATTGATCCTGAACTATGTAAGGTTGTGTCCCATTATAGGGCTCCCTACTCCTATGCGTCAAACAAATTTCTAAAAATTCCGTCAATTAAATATTGTGTAACTCATATATGTAATAGTATACAACATTCCTTTGCAAAAAAATGTCAAAATCGAAACAAAGACGAGTCCATTTCATGAACTCGTCCGTGATTTCAATCACCTTTTGATTTGCGACGTCGCATTTCTTCAAACTTTGCTTGAATATGTGGTGGAATATCAATCGTCTTCCGATTTGCTTGTTCTTTCTCTAGCGACACGCGCTGTTGCTCAATCAGTGTTTTCGCATGCTTCCAATCTTTCAACAGTTCGGTTGCCGGAACGCGCAATGCGCCTTGACCAAAGATGACCCACTGCTCCGTGAAATCGTTCGTCGCAACGAATAATGTAATGAGCCGGTCATCCACTAATTCATGGGCACGCCGCTCAATCCATTCGTCCGCTGTCTCATTTTCTTTCGTATAGACAACGTCGACCCGACTCCGCTTCTCTTTGGATTCACGACCATAGCGCATGTGGGCGTCAAACACGATGGTGACCTCTTTGCCGGACGCAGCCTGATATTCTGCCATCGCCTCAATCAACAGATTGCGTGCTTGTTCAAAATCTACATCGCGGAGACTTCTCAAGTGAGGCCACGCGCCGATGATATTATATCCGTCGACAAGAAGGAGCTCGCGCTTCAGGATACTCATGCCAATGGATGACGTGAGCGATGCACCTCATACAGGAGGAGCGCCGCTGCAACAGATGCATTGAGTGACGTGACATGACCGACCATCGGTAAATGAACAAGGAAGTCGCACGATTCGCGCACGAGTCGGCTCATCCCCTTGCCCTCACTTCCAATGACCACAACAAGTGGCATATTTCCATCCAATCGACGATAGTCCTGACTTTCTTTCGCATCGGTCCCGACAACCCACAATCCTTTTTCCTTCAACTCTTCAAGTGTCCGTGTCAAGTTCGTCACACGCGCCACCGGAATATGCTCAATGGCCCCGGTCGAGGCTTTGGCAACCGTTTGAGTCAAACCGACCGAGCGACGTTTCGGAATGATGATTCCATGTGCGCCAACGGCATCGGCGGTCCGTAGAATCGAACCGAGATTGTGCGGGTCTTCGAGCTCATCTAGCAAAATGAAGAGCGGTGTCTCCTCTTTCGAAGCTGCGAGAGCGAACATGTCTTCGACTGTTTTGTATTCATAAGCCGCAACCGCCGCAACGACTCCTTGGTGATGTTCACTGCCAGCCATCTTCTCAAGTTTCGTTTTTGGGACGAATGACACTTGGACCGATGCTTCGTTCGCCATCGCGATGATTTGAGCGAGTGGTCCCTTTTGCTGACCTTCCATAATGAATACTTTATTCATATCACGACCACTTCGCAGTGCCTCGAGTACCGGGTTACGACCGTAAAGGAAGTCAATCCCTTCCTCCATCACATCGACTTCCTTATAGTCAGGGCGTTCTGCCTTTTGGCGACGCGTGCGATCTGGTCGTTCCCCACGAGGGCGGTCAAACGTTCGTTTCTCCGCTCCCCGATTTCCGTCATGTCGTTTCGGTCGACTCGGCTTCGAGTCGTTCGAACGCTTGTTTGATGAGTTCTTCAAGACGATCCCTTCTTTCTGTCAAATAGATATACCCAATCAGTGCCTCAAACGCCGTGGAATAACGATACGTGTGCACATCGACCCGTTTCGGAACCGATCCTGATTTCGCATTCTTTCCACGTCTGACGACAGCCTGTTCCTCTTCCGTCAACGCATCCGTCTCTAACCAAAATGTCACGACGCTCGCCTGCGCCCGTGCATTGACGTAGCGGACCGCGCCCCGGTGCAAGTCATTCGGGCGCGTCAATCCTTTCTCGAGCAGGCGTCTCCGTACAGCCATTTCGTATACCACGTCTCCCATGTAGGCGAGCGCAAGGGCATTCATTTGTTTCGGTTGCATCATAACCGCTTCCACCGAACCCCTTGGGCCGTGTCTTCGAGTTGGATGCTTTGTTCTTTTAGTAAATCACGAATCTCGTCAGCCCGGGCAAAATTACGTGCCGCCCGTGCGTCGTTCCGTTCTTGAATCAATTGGTCGATCTCGGCATCCAATAGTTCTTTTTCTTCTGCCAACGTCAAGCCGAGGACACCCGTCAATTCATCAAATAGCGACAGGACCTGTTCTAGCGTCGCTTTTGCCACATGATCGGCCTTCGCATAAATGTTCGCTTCCCGTGCCAAGTCAAAGAGGACGGTCACGGCGTTGGCCGTATTGATATCATCATCCATTGATTCGATGAAAGACGCTTTGATGGATTCAAGCTTCCGTTCCATCGACTCGCTCGCCTCTCCAAGTCCAGCCGTTACCGACAAGCGATATTCAATATTTTGATAAGCTTCCTTGATTCGGCTCCAGCCGTTCGCCGCTTGTTCAATCAATTCTCGGCTATAGTTGATCGGATGACGATAATGCACAGACAACATGAAGAAGCGCAGGACCATCGGGTCGACTTCTTTCAACGCCTCATGGACGAGGAGGAAGTTTCCGAGCGACTTAGACATCTTCTCATTTTCAATGTTAATGAAGCCGTTATGCAACCAATAGTTGGCGAACTTCGCATGGTTGCAAGCTTCTGACTGAGCAATCTCGTTCTCGTGGTGTGGGAATTTCAAATCATGCCCGCCCGCGTGAATATCAATTGTTGTCCCGAGATGTTTTTTCGCCATCGCCGAGCATTCGATATGCCAGCCCGGACGTCCTTTGCCCCACGGACTATCCCATGATGGTTCATCCGGTTTAGCCGCTTTCCATAAGACGAAGTCGAGCGGGTCTTCTTTCTTCTCCCCGACATCGACACGTGACCCGGCCCGCAAATCTTCAATCGATTGCTGACTCAATTTTCCGTAAGTCTCAAACTTCTTCGTCCGGAAATACACGTCTCCTTCTGATTCATAAGCGAACCCTTCCGTCTCTAATTGACGAATGAATTCGATGATTTCTACCATCGTATCGGTAACACGCGGATGCACGTCTGCCGGTTGAACGTTAAGTGCCCCTGTATCTGCTAAATACGCCTCGATATAGCGATTCGTCAGCGTCTCCGTGTCTTCTCCTAATTCATTCGCCGTACGAATGATCTTGTCATCCACGTCTGTGAAGTTCAAGACGTATTTGACCTCGTACCCACGATACGTCAAGTAGCGACGAACCGTATCGAAGGCGATCGCCGGACGGGCGTTTCCGACATGAATGTAGTTGTAAACGGTCGGACCGCATACGTACATCGATACTTTACCCGGAACAATCGGGACAAACGGTTCTTTTTTATTCGTGAGACTGTTGTACAGCTGAATCATGTGTCTTCTCCTCCATCCACTTTTCAAGCGTTGCTAATTTTTGTTGTAGTTCATCCACTGCCGCTTCTAAGCGTTCTTGGCATTCGCGGTCCGGATCTGGGAAACGATGATCTAGATCATGTTGCTTCACACGCTTACCGTTTCGGATGACGACACGACCTGGAATTCCGACCACGGTCGAATCAGACGGCACATCGTTCAATACGACCGAGCTCGCTCCGATTTTGACGCAATCGCCGACCGTGATGTTACCAAGTACTTTCGCCCCCGCTGAAATAAGCACGTCACTCCCGATTGTCGGGTGACGCTTCCCTTTCTCTTTCCCCGTTCCACCCAGGGTGACGCCTTGATAGATAGTAACGTCATTCCCGATAATCGCCGTCTCACCGATGACGACACCGAAACCGTGATCGATGAACACGCGGTCCCCAAGCACCGCCCCCGGATGAATTTCAATCCCGGTCAACCAACGACTGAATTGGGCTAATAATTTGGCCACCAGTTTCATGTTACGTTTCCATAATCCGTGCGCGATGCGATGTGCCCATATGGCGTGAAGGCCTGGGTA
The DNA here is from genome assembly GCF_018617235.1 of Exiguobacterium sp. s132. Lineage (GTDB taxonomy): Bacteria > Bacillota > Bacilli > Exiguobacteriales > Exiguobacteriaceae > Exiguobacterium > Exiguobacterium profundum. The sequence continues at coordinate 43,206 of NZ_JACSJU010000006.1, forward strand.
AGTCAGTGCCACTTCTACTTTCGAACGAGCGGCAGGGTCTAGTTCCAGGACAGTCCGCAAGTCTTCGCGTACACTGCTCCAAAATCCCATAATCGATATCTCCTTTTCTTATACAAAAACAAAGACGCCCCTGTGCCAAGGCACAGAGACGCCGTAAGCGCGGTTCCACTCTGTTTGGGAAAATGCGTTCCCCTCTCAAGTCTCGTTAACGCCGAGTCACGGCCTCGACTACATATCGCCGAGACGGCTCCGAGGTGCACTTCTTCGGGGGACACATCTAGAACTCCCAGCCTAGGTTCTAGTCTCTGCAACGTGTCGTACCGCTTACTTTCCTCATCGATGCCTTTATTACGCTAATAAAGTTGTCAGACGCTTCAACACACGCTCTTTTCCGATTAACGAAATGGCGTTCGGGAGTTCTGGTCCATGTGTTTGCCCTGTCGTCGCGACACGGATCGGCATGAACAAGTTCTTCCCTTTTTGACCGGTCGCTTTTTGCGTCGCTTTCGTCGCCGCTTTAATCGCTTCCGGTGTGAAGTCTTCGATTGCTTCGAGCTGCTGTTTGAACTCTGCAAGAACAGCAGGTACCGTTTCACCTGAAAGGACAGCGTTCGCTTCCTCGTCATACTCGATTTCATCTTTGAAGAACAAGTCTGTCAACGCGACGATTTCTGCTCCGTGCGTCATTTGTTCTTTATACAATGCAATCAAGTTTGTCGCCCAATCCGCTTCCTCAATAGATACCGCCTCGGGTAATCGTCCTGCTTCTTGTAAGAATGGTAAACTGAGTGCCACCACTTCGTCAAGCGTGGCCTTCTTCATGTATACACTGTTGATCCAAGAAAGTTTTTGTTGGTCAAAAACTGCCGGACTCTTCGACAAACGTTTCGCATCAAACATTTCAATGAACTCTTCTTTCGAGAAGATTTCTTCTTCCCCGACGGGTGACCAGCCAAGGAGCGAAATGAAGTTGAAGAGCGCTGCTGGCAAGTAGCCGAGATCCGCATATTGTTCGATGAACTGAATAATCGATTCGTCCCGTTTTGATAACTTTTTATGTTGGTCGTTGTAGATGAGCGTCATGTGACCGAATTCAGGATAGTCCCAACCAAGTGCGTCATAGATCATCATCTGTTTTGGTGTGTTCGCGATATGGTCGTCCCCGCGCAACACGTGACTGATCTTCATCAAATGGTCGTCCACGACAACTGCGAAGTTGTACGTTGGAATGCCGTCCTGTTTCACGATGACCCAGTCACCGAAATCTTTCGATTCAAACGAGACGTCTCCTTTGACGACATCTGTCCATTTATACGTCACGCCTTCCGGCACACGAATCCGAATAGACGGTTTACGCCCTTCCGCTTCAAACGCTTCACGTTCTTCAACAGTGAGGTTACGGTGCGCACCCGAGTAACGTGGTGCCTCCCCACGTGCGATTTGTGCTTCACGCTCTGCTTCAAGCTCCTCCGAGGTCATGTAGCATTTATAAGCAAGGCCTTTGCTCATCAACTCATTGACGTATTTCTCATAAATCGCAAGACGCTCCATTTGATAATATGGACCGTAGTCTCCGTCACGCCCTGGACCTTCATCCCAGTCGATGCCGAGCCATTCCAAGTATTTCATCTGACTCTCGACACCGTTCAACACATTCCGTTTCTGGTCAGTGTCTTCAATCCGAAGAATCATTTTTCCGCCAGCATGGCGAGCAAATAAGTAGTTAAACAACGCCGTCCGCGCATTTCCGATATGGAGATGCCCCGTCGGACTAGGCGCATAGCGTACACGCACTTCACTCATAATAGTTCCACCTTTCTTCTCTTCTGCCCAAATAGTATACCATTTCTGTCAAGCCCGGTTGAGTAAGATGACCGCTTGCGCCGCAATCCCTTCTTCGCGTCCCGTGAAGCCCAGTTTCTCCGTCGTCGTCGCTTTCACGTTCACCTGCTCGATGTCCGCCTCAAGAAGTTCGGCAATGACCGCGCGCATCTCATCAATGTAAGGACGAAGTTTCGGACGTTGAGCCATGACCGTCGCATCTACATTTCCGAGAACGTAGCCTTGATCTTTCACGAGCTGCCAGACGTGACGAAGCAATACTTTCGAATCTGCATCTTTAAATTCCGGATCCGTATCCGGGAAGTGTTTCCCGATATCACCTGCCGCAATTGCTCCAAGTGCCGCATCCGCAATGGTATGGAGTAACACGTCCGCATCAGAATGACCGAGAAGTCCACGCTCATGTGGGATTTCGATTCCCCCTAAGATTAACGGACGTCCTTCTGCAAATGCGTGTACATCAAAGCCTTGACCAATTCTCATTGTAATTCCTCCTTCGCTAAAATCGCGTCGCCGAACAATAAATCTTCGGGCGTCGTCATTTTGATGTTGTGATAGTCCCCAAGGACCACTTGTACCGATTCGCCGAGCCACTCAAACAAACTGGCATCATCCGTTCCCATCACCTGTTGTTCGACCGCTCGTTCATGTGCCGCCAAAATCGCTTTCGCCTGAAAGGCTTGCGGCGTTTGTGCCAACCATAAGTTTTCACGGGGAACGGTGCGTTCGATGTGATGACGTTGAACTTGTTTGACCGTATCTTTAACGGGTACCGCCAAGATGGCACCACCTTGCAGTGCCGCTTCAGCCACTTGATGCAACTGTTCACGTTTTACAAACGGACGCGCACCGTCATGAATCATCACAATCGTATCGGGTGCAACAACCTTCAGTCCTGCATGGACACTCTGTTGTCGTTCTTCCCCCCCTGCTACGTATGTAACCGGCGTCTTCATCTGTGATGTCATCGCCTCGAACCAGTCACGTTCTTCTGGCCGGATGGCTAACACCATTCGTTCGCACCACGGATCGGTATCGAACGCCTGTAACGTCCAAGCAATAATCGGTTTGTCACGGAGCGTCAGCATCAACTTATTCGCATCCGCACCCATCCGCTTCCCTCTTCCCGCAGCCGGGATGACAACTGTATAAGCTACCATGTTAATACCTCTCTTCGTGAAAAAAAGAGAGCGCTCTCGCGTCTCTTTTTGATCCGTTATTCCGGACGGGCAAAAATCATACGGCCTGCAGACGTTTGTAAGACACTCGTCACAACGACAGGAAGCGTCTTCGAAATCAATTTACGTCCGCCCTCCACGACAACCATTGTCCCATCCTCAAGGTAAGCAACCCCTTGATTCTGCTCTTTTCCTTCTTTAATAACTGTCACGACCATCTCTTCACCAGGAATGACAATCTGTTTGACGGCGTTTGCCAAATCATTGATGTTCAAGACCGGTACATTTCGTACCTCACACACTTTATTTAAGTTGTAGTCATTCGTAACAACAATCCCGTTTTTCAGTTCAGCTAGTTTAATCAATTTGATGTCGACTTCCGGTACGTCTTCGAAGTCTCCATCATAGATTTCAACCTGGATGCGCTTGTTCTCTTGTAGTTCCTTCAAGATGTCCAGTCCACGACGTCCACGATTCCGCTTCAACGTATCCGAGGAGTCGGCGATGTATTGCAGTTCGCCGATGACGAACTGGGGCACAATCAATGTTCCTTCCACGAATCCAGTCGTCGCAATATCCGCGATTCGACCATCGATGATGACGCTCGTGTCTAAAATCTTATCATTCGAGCGTTGGACCGGTTCAGTCGCAGGCTTTTCCCGTTCGCTCTTCACAAATAGTTTGATCCATTCGTTACGCTTCCGATAGCCGACCGCGAAACCAAAGTAACCAAACAGGGCCGTGACAAAAATCGGAACGATTTTACTCAGTAAGAAAATATTCGTGACTTCAAGCGATACACTAATCAAAAAGGCAATCAAGAGCCCGATGATGAGACCGATCGAACCGAATAAGATATCCCCTACCGGTAAACGGACGAGCCGTTCTTCGACAAAACGAATAAATGCAACAACACCATCTGTTAAGAATAAACTAAGAATGAAGAAGATAAGTCCACCAATCAAACTTGCTACGTATGGAATCGTTAACCACTCCGGCACATTCATGCCAAGGTCTGCTAATAAAAGCGTCGCTTCGATGATTCCGAACCAACCCACGACGAGTCCAATCAAAATAAATCCGATTCGTACAGCAATCTTCACTCATTCCACCTCCTTCTATATGAAATAAAATTTCAAAAAATAACACTTTCATTGTAACATGATTTTTTCAATCACGTTCGTTACAAAGCGTTAAAAACTGCCAGTGGCGACCCGTTAGAACGGAATCGCCAACTGGAGTGCTTCGTCCACTGTTCCGACCCCGACGACTTCAATCCCTGCCGGAGCGGTCCATCCCCCCATGTTATTTTTCGGGATGATGGCCCGTGTAAAACCTAGTTTTGCCGCCTCGGCGACACGTTGCTCGATTCGGGAAACCCGTCGCACTTCCCCAGTCAATCCGACCTCACCGATGCAGACATCCGTCGGACGAGTCGGACGATCGCGGAAACTCGAGGCAATCGAGATACAAATCGCAAGGTCAATCGCCGGTTCATCCAGTTTGACGCCACCGGCTGCTTTCAAGTACGCATCCTGCGTCTGAAGCAAGAGACCGGAACGTTTTTCGAGCACGGCCATGAGCAGCGCGACTCGGTTTTGATCAATGCCCGTGGCCATACGTCTCGGGTTCCCGAACGATGTCGGAGAGATGAGTGCTTGGAGTTCCACGAGTACCGTCCGCGTACCTTCCATCGAGGCGACAACGGTCGAACCCGATACGCCAGCCGTGCGTTCCTCCAAGAATATTTCAGATGGATTAAGCACTTCCTCTAGTCCACTCTCTTTCATCTCGAAAATGCCAATCTCGTTCGTCGATCCAAAACGGTTTTTCACCGCCCGTAAAATACGGAACGTATGATGACGCTCCCCTTCAAAATAAAGTACCGCATCGACCATATGTTCAAGTAAGCGCGGGCCGGCAATCGACCCTTGCTTCGTCACGTGACCGACGATGAAGACCGCAATCCCTCGCGTTTTCGCAATTTTCATGAGGGCGGCCGTACATTCTCGAACTTGTGACACGCTCCCTGGCGCCGATTGAATCTCATCCATATATACCGTTTGAATCGAGTCAATGATGACAAATCCAGGTTGCTCCTCATCAATAACCCGTTCAATCATCAACATGTCCGTCTCAGCGAGCACGAACAAGTCATCGGTCGGTAAACCGAGCCGTTCCGCACGAAGTTTTGTCTGTTTGAGAGATTCCTCCCCCGAGATGTATAACACCTTTTTACCACTATGGGCTAAGTGAGCGCTAACCTGTAACAGAATGGTCGACTTCCCGATTCCCGGGTCCCCGCCGACTAAAACGAGTGAACCTGGGACAATCCCACCGCCGAGGACACGGTCAAATTCACGACTATTCGTATGCACGCGTGTCTCTTCTTGTGAGACGACGTTCGCTAAGCGTTCCGGTTTCAATTGTCGCGATGAACTATGCACAAAGGCCGCTCCACGTTTGGCTTTCTTCTCTTCTACAAACTCTTCGACGAGCGTATTCCATTCATTACAACCCGGACAACGCCCCATCCACTTGGCTGATTCATATCCGCACGATTGGCAGACGTATTTCGTTTTAATTTTGGCCATAAGTTCCCTTCCTGTCTAAAAAAAGCTCCCTCTAAACGACGAGGGAGCTGAATGTTTTACTGAACTACACCTTCGTTACGAACGACGAACTCTCCATCTTGTACGTCGAGCGCAACTTTACTGCCTCTAGCGATTGTGCCGCCGAGCATTGCTTCTGAGAGGCGGTCCTCCACTTCCCGTTGAAGGGCACGACGGAGAGGACGAGCCCCGTATTCCGGATCGTAGCCGACATCGGCAATTTTATCGAGTGCCGCATCCGTCAAGCTGAAATCAACACCTTGTTCGGCGAGACGTTTCTTAAGTGTCTCTGCCATAAGTTTGATGATTTCTTGAATGTGCTCTTTTTGAAGTGAATGGAATACCGTGATTTCATCAATCCGGTTCAAGAACTCAGGTCGGAACGCTTTCTTCAATTCCTCGAGTACTTTGTCCTTCATTTCCGTATATTCACGTTTCACATCATCTTCCACTGTGAATCCTACATATTTGTTTCGTTGAAGCGCTGCGGCTCCGACGTTAGACGTCATGATGATGACTGTGTTTCGGAAGTCGACTGTGCGACCTTTCGAATCCGTCAAGCGACCGTCGTCTAACACTTGAAGCAAGATGTTGAATACTTCTGGGTGCGCTTTTTCGATTTCATCGAGTAGGATAACCGAGTAAGGTTTCCGACGCACTTTTTCAGTCAATTGACCGCCTTCTTCGTAACCTACATAACCAGGAGGCGAACCGACGAGACGGCTCGTCGCATGTTTTTCCATGTACTCGGACATGTCGATTCGAATGATGGCATCTTCATCGCCAAACATCGCTTCGGCAACTGCACGGGCGAGCTCTGTTTTCCCGACTCCGGTCGGTCCGAGGAAGATGAATGACCCGATTGGACGTTTCGGATCTTTCAATCCGGCCCGGGCGCGACGGATCGCACGGGAAATTGATTTCACCGCATCGTCTTGACCGATGACACGGTTGTGAAGAATCGATTCGAGTTTGAGGAGACGGTCTGTCTCTTCTTCGGCAATCTTCGTGACCGGTACACCTGTCCAGTTCGCAACAACTTGAGCGATATCTTCTTTCGTCACTTCAAGTTTTTCGTTACCTTGCTTGTTCTGCCATTCTGCTTTCAACTCTTCTAACTCATCGCGTAACTTCTGTTCCGTATCGCGAAGGGAAGCTGCTTTTTCAAACTCTTGGCTTTGTACGGCAGAGTCTTTCTCTTTACGAATCGATTCGAGACGGGATTCCAACTCTTTCAAATTCGGTGGTGCCGTGAATGAGCGAAGTCGTACTTTTGATGCCGCCTCGTCGACGAGGTCGATTGCCTTATCCGGCAAGAAACGATCGGAGATGTAACGGTCTGAAAGGACGACCGCCTCGTGAATCGCCGTATCTGTAATCGTCACACGGTGGTGTGCTTCATAGCGATCGCGTAACCCGAGTAGGATTTGTTCAGCTTCTTCTGTCGTCGGTTCGTTCACTTGAATCGGTTGGAAGCGGCGCTCAAGCGCTGCATCTTTTTCGATGTACTTCCGGTATTCATCTAGTGTAGTCGCCCCGATACATTGAAGTTCACCACGAGCCAATGACGGCTTGAGGATGTTCGACGCATCGATTGCACCTTCTGCACCGCCCGCACCAATCAATGTGTGCAACTCGTCGATGAAGAGAATAACGTTCCCTGCCTGACGAATTTCGTCCATCACTTTTTTCAAGCGATCTTCGAACTCACCACGATATTTTGTACCTGCGACGAGTGTACCCATGTCGAGTACCATGACGCGTTTGTTGCGAAGCGTTTCAGGTACCTCGTTGTTTATGATTTGCTGAGCGAGACCTTCGACGACCGCTGTTTTCCCGACCCCTGGTTCCCCAATTAGAACCGGGTTGTTCTTCGTCCGACGCGACAATACTTCGATGACACGTTGAATTTCGCCTGCACGCCCAATGACTGGATCTAAACGAGACTCGCGTGCTTGTTGTGTCAAATCGCGTGCCAATCCGTCAAGCGTTGGGGTTGCGGCGCTCGCTCCAGGTTGCGAAGCATTTGAAGAAGACTCCGTGTTTCCGAGAAGTTGCAACACTTGTTGGCGTGCTTTCGTCAAACTGATTCCAAGGTTATTGAGTACGCGTGCCGCGACCCCTTCTCCTTCACGAATCAATCCTAGAAGGATGTGTTCCGTTCCGACGTAAGAGTGTCCCAATTTTCGAGCCTCATCCATCGAGAGCTCAATGACCTTCTTCGCACGCGGTGTGTAATGAATCGTCGACCCGTTCTCCGAACCGCGACCAATCAATGATTCTACTTCTTGTTGGATTTTTTCAGAGGTCAATCCGAGGGCGAAGAGCGCTTTTGCCGCAATCCCTTCTCCTTCACGAACCAATCCTAATAAAATATGTTCTGTACCAATATTATGATGGCCAAGACGTACGGCTTCCTCTTGTGCTAAAGCTAATACGCGTTGTGCTCGTTCTGTAAATCGTCCAAACATCATTGACATAACCTCCTTATAGTTGGATCAAACTAAGCCTTGATCTAACGTTCGACGAACAAGTGTCGCTCGTTCTCGATCCCGTTCTTGCGTAGATAATGTTTTCCCGAAATGTTTTTGTAGAAAACCTGATTGTAACCGAACGATGAGTTCATGAAACTTCGGCGGACTCCAATCAGACAAAATTCCTAGGTCACTCGCTAAATGTAAATCAGATAGCCGCTCAATGGCTTCGGTAGAAGAAAGAAGTTTGGCATATCGTAAAATACCATATGACCGATAAAACCGATCCTCTAACTCTTCTTGTCGATGTGCGATGAGCTCTTCACGCGCATGACGTTCTGCTTGAATCACTTGTTCTGTCACTTCCATAAAGTCAGCTAACAGCTGTGATTCATGACTGCCCAATGTCCGCTGATTTGACAGCTGGAACAACCGTCCTGCCGCATCGCTACCTTCTCCGTAACGACCTCGAATCGTATAGCCGAGTTTTCGAAGTTCTCGCAAAATGGGGCTGATTCGACCCGTTAACGTGAGTCCCGGTAAGTGTAACATGACCGAGGCCCGGAGTCCGGTTCCGATATTGCTTGGGCATGTCGTCAAGTAGCCTAACTGTTCGTCAAAGGCGTAGGAGAGTGATTCTGCGCACAATGCGTCTACTTGATTCGCTATTTCAAACGCCTCTTTCACTTGATAACCTGGGAGTAAGGTCTGAATTCGTAAATGATCTTCCTCGTTAATCAACACACTGATGGTTTCATCTTCACTTAAAAAGACTGCACTTTCTTCGTTTGTCGCAACGGCCGGACTAATTAAGTGTTTTTCCATCAACGCCTGCCGGGTGACTTCATCATAATCACGCATATGAAGATATTCAAATCCCTTTAACCCACGTAACCGCCCTTCGAGACGATCACATAGTTGACGTTCTCCTTCTTTAGAAAGGACCGGCGAAAATACAGTGTCTTTGACGTTACGTGCCAGTCGGATTCTTGTGGAGACGACCAGGTCATCCAATTTGGCACGCTCTTTCATTTTTGGACCAAGTGGATGTGTTAGGAACGTTTCCATTAGACATCACCTTGCCCTTCTAATTGCTTCATTTCTTTTTGAATACGTGCTGCTCGTTCATAATCTTCTTGTTCGACAGCGCGGGTCAACTCCCCTGCCAACTTTTCGAGTCGCTCTTCGATTCGTTCATGCGGTGTACGTAACTGGTCAGGGACCGAACCGATGTGATGATCATGTCCTTGTTGATATTGACGTGCGATTTTAATCAGTTCATCACGAAATACGGTATAACACGTAGCACATCCTGCTTTTCGTACACGTAATAAATCTTGCCGCGTCATCTGACAGGTCGGGCAGCGCTTTACGACCGGGACATAGCCCGTCATAAGTTCTACCGTACATTGTCGACATAGGCGTTTTTTTACGGGCACGTCCTGTTCCATGACAACGACTTCATTGATAGCCGGTCGCTGTTTACAACGTTCGCATAGCATACGACTTACCCTCCATTACGATAACGAAGTACTTTCATCAGCGCGAGTAGTTGCTGACGTCGAATATAGGAGCGATCGTCAACTTGTAAGTTCAATGCTTCATCTGATAAGAGATGATAGATCAACTGCGCCTCTTGTTCGTGCATCATCTGTTCTTCAACCAATCGAATCAGCACATTTTCAACGAGCTGTTCGTTCAAACGTGGATGTTCATGAATGACATCCATCAAACTAGAGAGAACATCTTGCTTTTCGTGTAAAATAACGCGTCGAATACGAATATATCCGCCACCGCCACGTTTACTTTCTACTAAATATCCTTTTTCGACGGTAAAACGTGTGTTGATGACGTAATTGATTTGGGATGGGACACATTCGAATCGTTGTGCGATATCTTGACGTTTGATTTCAATTGCGTTTGCCTGACTTTCCTTCAAGACTTGCTTCAAATACTGTTCGATGACATCCGAAATATTTCTCATCTCCACCACCCTCTGACCATCTTTGACTTTTGACTATATTTTATCATTGATTTAAAAAAAGGCAAACGAAAAGCGATGCCTCTATGTCGAGAGCATCGCTAAAACAAAAAAACGACCGAGCGTATGCTCGGTCGTCCTGCGTTGTTGCCTGGCAACGTCCTATCCTCACAGGGGGAGATCCCCCAACTACTT
>NZ_JACSJU010000007.1:0-43838 GCF_018617235.1 Exiguobacterium sp. s132
CTTAAATTGACGAAGCTTGCGCTTCATTCAAAAATTGTAAAACTTTTTTTGCCTCATCGTTCAGTTTTCAAAGTTCGTCTGCCGCTCTTGGCGACTCTTAAAATAATACAAGTCATCGACACAGTTGTCAACCACTTTTTTATTTCTTTTCCGCTGCCATCAGCGGCAACGTTTATTACTTTACCGTACACCTCTCATTAACGCAAGGGGTTTTGTAAAAGTTTTTTTAAAAAAGTTTTATATCTTTAGTATCCCTTCTGTTTAACGGCATACCTATGCGTTTCGAGGCTATCAAAAATAAAGAAGCCGAATCATACTCACGTATGATCCGACCACTTAATTGATTATTGTTGATGACGCATCGTTGGGAAAAGAAGAACGTCACGGATTGAAGGCGCGTTCGTCAATAACATGACGAGACGGTCAATCCCGATTCCAAGCCCACCCGTTGGCGGCATACCATATTCAAGCGCTTCAAGGAAATCGTTATCGAGTTCGTGCGCCTCATCGTTCCCCGCTTCTTTTTCAAGCAACTGTGCTTCAAAGCGTTCACGTTGATCGATTGGGTCATTCAACTCCGTGAAGGCATTCGCATGTTCACGACGAACAATGAATAGCTCGAAACGATCCGTGAAGCGTGGATCTGTTTCATTCTTCTTCGCCAATGGTGATACTTCAACCGGATGTCCTGTGACAAATGTCGGTTGAAGCAATGTTTCTTCTACTTTCTGCTCGAAGAATTCATTCACGATATGACCAAACGTCATATGATCTTGTACTTCTACACCGTGTTCTTTTGCAAGTACTCGTGCTTCTTCATCGGACATTTGTTGCCAGAAGTCTACACCTGTCTCTTCTTTAACAAGGTCGACCATATGTGCACGTTTCCAACCGATGCCAAGATGGATCGTATCTTCACCATACTGCACATCTGTTGTACCGAGCACTTCTTTCGCTACGTGCGCAACCAATTCTTCCGTCAAATCCATGATGTCGTTGTAATCTGCATAGGCTTCATACAATTCGATCATCGTGAATTCAGGGTTGTGACGTGTAGAAATCCCTTCGTTACGGAATACACGCCCGATTTCGTACACGCGCTCGAGTCCACCAACAATCAAGCGTTTCAAGTGAAGTTCGATGGCAATACGCATATAAAGTTCCATATCTAACGCATTATGATGCGTTAAGAACGGACGTGCCGCTGCTCCACCCGCAATCGTGTGTAACATCGGTGTTTCCACTTCTAAATATCCTTTTTGGTTTAAGAAGTTGCGAATCTCAGAAATGATGCGGCTACGCAAAATGAATGTCTGACGCGAGTCCTGGTTTGTAATCAAATCAAGATAGCGTTGGCGATAGCGCTGTTCCACATCTTTTAATCCATGATATTTGTCCGGAAGCGGCCGAAGCGCCTTCGTCAATAATTCAAACTCTTCCACGTGAATCGAAAGCTCACCAACGTTCGTTTTAAAGAGCTTCCCTTTTACACCGACGATGTCACCGAGGTCTGAAGACTTGAATAAGTCAAACGGCTCATCCCCGACATCATTTTTACGAACGTAAATTTGAATTTGACCTGTCACATCTTGAATGTGGGCAAAGAAAACCTTCCCTTTCCCACGTTTCGTCATGATGCGTCCAGCCAATGTGACTTCTACATCTTGTTCAGCCAAAGCCTCTTTTTCAATTGATTCATACTGCTCATGTAATTCACCTGCGTGTGCAGAACGATCAAAGCGGTGACCGAACGGGTCGAGACCGCGCTCACGCATATCGGTCATCTTCTCAAAACGAACCTGCATTTGATCATTCATTTCTAACTCGTGGCTCACTATTCCATTCACTCCTCTATCCATATTGGGTTTCTCTCTAACAAAAAACTGTCGACCCGATGGCCAACAGCACAGCCGAAGCCGTTCATTCGTTGTGGTGCACTTTTTCGCCAAACAAGCTTACCATAAATTAGTTCTTTTCACTAGTTCACACTTCTGACAGTTGTCGTTCGAGTTGGTCCACAAATCCATAAAGGACCGCCGCGAACGCCTCGCGCGATTCCGTTTCATTGATTTGTTTGCGAATCGGACCACTGCCTTTCAACCCTTTCAAATACCAAGCCGCGTGTTGACGCATTTCGCGTACGGCTGTCAGCTCACCTTTGATTGCACTCAACCGGTCGAGATGAAGCATGCAGATATCGATTTTCTCACGCGCCTCTGGTTCCGGAGGGAGCTCCCCTGTTTCGAGGTACTGGACCGTTTGATAGAGCATCCACGGATTCCCGAGTGCAGCGCGTCCAATCATGACGGCATCCACACCATATTGGTCAATCACACGTTTCGCATCCTGCGGGGTCGCGATATCCCCGTTTCCGATAATCGGGACGGTCGCTACTTTCTTCGCCTCGCCAATCCAATCCCAATTCGCGGTTCCTTCATATTGTTGGGCACGCGTACGTCCATGAATGGCAATCGCTGCTGCTCCACCCGTCTGAGCCGCCTTAACATTATCCAAAATAAAGATGTGCTCGTCATCCCAACCGAGTCGCATTTTCACCGTGACCGGTTTTTCGACGACATTCGTGACGGCATTCACCATCTCATACACTTTATCCGGGTCGAGTAACCACTTCGCCCCTGCGTCACACTTCGTCACTTTCGGTACGGGACAACCCATGTTGATATCAATGATATCCGCATTGGTGTTTTGATCGACGTACTGTGCCGCTCTGACGAGTGTATCTTTCGAACCGCCAAAGATTTGTAAACTGAGCGGTTTCTCTCGTTCATCGACGTATAGCATACGCATCGTCCGAGCGTTCTCGAGCAAGATGCCTTTATCGCTAACCATTTCGGCACAGACGAGTCCCGCTCCGAACTCTTTTGCAATCAAACGAAAAGCAGGGTTGGTCACGCCAGCCATCGGTGCGAGGACTGCACGGTTTTTAATATCTATGTTTCCAATCTTAAAGCCTGTCAAGACAACACATCCTTCATTTCACCAAATTCCTAAGCAACTGTAACCGGACGACATCTTGGCGGTCCGTCATCGGTAGCCCTTCGAGCCAGGAGGCGACCGTTTGTCCTCGAACGACGAGTTCTGGTGCGATCTCTGCTAACGGGGCGAGAACAAATGCACGTTCCTGCATGCGCGGATGCGGAACCGTTAAGTGTTCTGATTGTATATCTTCCCCATTATAAAAGAGGATGTCAAGGTCGATGGTACGCGGTCCGTTCTTAAATAGACGTTCCCGTCCTAATCGTTGTTCGATCTGTTGAAGCGTGTTGAGCAGTTCGTCCGAGGATTGATGACTCTCGACTTCGACCACCATATTAAAAAACGAAGGTTGCTCTGTATATCCGACAGGAGCCGTCTCATAGACCGACGACTGTTTCGTGACGTGGAGACCTGTTCGCTCCATCTCATCGATTGCCGCAGACAACTGTCTAGCCCGATCTCCGATATTGGCGCCTAATGCAATATAAATCATGACGTCCGTCCCCTTGTCATCTCGATTGCTACTGAATCATAGTGTCCCGGGATGGGTGGGTCCGGTTTAATTACTTTAACCGTCACACGTTGAATCAACTCACTATGCGCCAACACGGCTGTCGTGATGCGTTCTCCGAGTGTTTCTAACAAATTGACCGGTTCTCCCGTCACAATATCTTCCGTCAACTGATACAAGCCGGCATAGCTGACCCCATTGTTTAAGTCATCCGAACGTCCCGCAGGCGCGAGGTCCAGTTCACACATTAAATCCACGTGAAACCGTTGACCGAGACGGTTTTCTTCTTCAAACACCCCATGATAACCGTAAAAACGCATCCCGTTCACAAATATTTTATCCATGTCTATCCCCTCCAATCATCGCATCCATCATCTTCGCCGCACGGGCGTTCGCTTTGACGTCGTGCACACGCACCCAATCGCACCCTTTCATGATTCCGAGACACGTTGTCGCAATCGTTCCTTCGAGACGCTCCTCTGTTGGTAAATCGAGCGTATGACCGATAAACGACTTACGCGACGTGCCGAGCAGAACCGGATACCCAAGACGTGTGATCACGTCAAGATGATTCATGAGTTCGAGGTTTTGCGTCACGTCTTTCGCAAATCCGATGCCCGGATCTAGCCAAATGTGCTCATCCTTTACGCCTGCTGCATGCGCAATCTCGATTGATTCCTGTAGATCGCTGACCACATCTTCGATGAAATGACGATAGTCCCGATTTGTTCGGTTGTGCATCAAAATGATTGAAACTCCATATTCGAAAGCGACACGTGCCATCGAGCGGTCTCCCCATTTCGAACCCCATACGTCATTGATAATCGTCGCACCGGCCTCGATTGCCGCTCTCGCCACCATCGGCTTATACGTATCAATCGAAATCGGAACATCGATTTCTTTTGTCAGTCGACGGATGATCGGGACGACACGTTCAATCTCTTCTTCTTCGGAAACAAGTACCGCGCCAGGTCTCGTTGATTCTCCACCGACATCAATCGCATCGGCACCTTCTTGTACGAGTTGTTTCGCATGTCGTACAGCCTCCTCGATTGCCGTATACCGTCCCCCATCCGAAAACGAGTCCGGGGTCACATTTAAAATACCCATGACCTTCGTCATGCTTCCGCCTCCTAATCAATTGAGCGAACGAGTTTCGCCCACACTTCGTTAAATCGTACCCCGTCTTTACCGGGGTATCTCAGATTTCCATAATGCGTCACCGGAGCGACTTGTTGGATTGAATTCGTCATCCAAATCTCTTTCGCTGCAGTCAATTCTTCAAATGTCACGGGTTGTTCGATTACAGAGAGATGTTTCATCACCCATTGTCGTGTCACACCTGCGAGTGCTCCGCTCGATAGCGGAGTCGTGTATAACATATCATCTGGACCGACCCAAAAGATGTTCGACACGAGCCCTTCCACCACATGTCCATGTTCGTCCGCAAATAGTCCTTCAGCGCCTTGGTCTTGTAAGGTCCGTTTTCCAAGGATATTGTTCATATAATGATGTGACTTTAATCGAAAAGCCGCTTCAGGACGACTTCTCGGAAACGGGATCGGTTCGACCCGTTTCTCCTGTGGTACAACTTCTGAGGATAGCGGTTTGACGATCATGGTGACGTTCGGTGTCTCATAACGACCCGCGTAGAGACCGAGGGGCGCAACTCCTGCCGACACGTTCAAGCGGATATAAAGGTCGGGTGCATCGTTTTGACGGCACAGTTGCTGAATCGCCGTCCCGATTTCTTCCTTCGTGTATGGAAAATCGATCCACAGCTCATCGAGACTCTTCATCAAGCGCTCCCAGTGGGCATCGAACAGGAAAGGAACGAATTCATATGTACGGAACGTCTCAAACAAGCCCATTCCATACAAGAAGCCGTGATCTTCAACCGGAATCAACACCTTCTCTCGTTCGACTAACTCTCCGTTATGCCAATACCACATGACGATACTCCTCGATAAAGTTTCGAATCATTTCCATCCCGTGCTCAGTCAAAATCGCTTCAGGGTGATATTGCACCCCTTCGATCGGAAGCGTTCGGTGACGAAGTGCCATGATTTCTCCAGTCTCCGTCTCGGCAGTGACCACTAGACATTCTGGTAGAGACGAACGCTCCACGGTCAACGAATGATAACGGGTCACGACCGACTGTTGCGGAATCTTCTTGAAAATCGATTTTCCGTCATGTTGAATCTTCGACGTTTTTCCATGCATGAGCCGCTCAGCATGGACGACTTCTCCACCAAACGCTTGCGCAATCGCCTGATGTCCGAGGCAAACCCCTAAAATCGGGATACGCCCCGCAAACGCTTGGATTGCCTCAACGCTAATTCCCGCCTCATTCGGAGTGCAAGGTCCCGGCGAAATGACAAGATAACTCGGGGCAAGCGCCTCAATCTCTTGAATCGTGACTTCATCGTTTCGATACACGACTAGTTCTTGACCGAGTTCACCGAAATATTGCACCAAGTTATACGTAAATGAGTCATAGTTGTCGATTAATACAATCATGTCGTTTCCTCCGTCATGTGTTTCGCCGCCCATAGCGCCTTCGCTTTGGACAGGGATTCTTCATATTCCGAGACCGGATCCGAATCGATCACAATACCTGCTCCCGCTTGAACGTATGCGATTCCGTCTTTTACGACCATCGTCCGAATCGTGATATTGAAGACGAGGTCGTCATCCCAACTTAACCAACCATATGAGCCAGTGTAGAGTCCCCGGCGAACTGGTTCGAGTTCTTCGATGATTTCCATCGTCCGAATTTTCGGTGCGCCGGTAATGGTACCGCCTGGGAACATCGCTGCCAGTGCTTCGGCTCCTGATACTTCATCCCGAATCGAACCTCGTACGTTCGATACGATATGTTGTACGTGTGAGTACTTCTCAATCACCATCAACTCATCAACATGAACGCTGCCATATGCCGCCACCTTGCCGAGGTCGTTCCGTTCAAGATCGACGAGCATGACGTGTTCGGCCCGCTCTTTCTCGTTTTCAAGCAATGTGTTCGCCAACTCCAAGTCTTCCACATCATCTTTGCCACGTGGACGCGTACCCGCGATCGGGCGTGTCGAAATGTCGGTTCCGTGTTTTTCAAGCAACAGCTCTGGTGAAGCGGAGACCATCGTTAAAGCGTCATCCACGAAATAGCCCATATAAGGAGATGGATTCATTTGACGCAACGTATCATATACTCGACGCGGGTCAGCGAGAAGCGGTTCGGACTGACGAACGCTCAAGTTCACTTGGAACACATCCCCTTCTACGATATAGGACTGAATCCGTTTGACCGCTTCAACAAACTCTTCCTGGGACATGGAGCGCGATCGTTCTATCGGTGACTGCCCTGTCGGCTTGAACGCGTAATGCGACTCGACGTTCCACATGGCCGCCAATCGGTCCGCCTTACGTTCTGCACCTTCCTCCGCCGTCACCATCAAGTACAGGGTCGAATCCACTTCATCGAACACCGCCACCTCGTCAAATAGAAGAAACGAGACGTCTGGTGTCGACAAATCATCCTCCGCTTGCTGAGGGAGACGTTCAATCGTCCGGGCCACATCATAACTGACATACCCGATCATGCCACCAAAGAAAGGAGGAGCCCCTTCCGGACGCTCGGCCTCAAATCGCTTCCGTACCTCACTGACGAGCTCAAGCGGCTTTCCGTATAGCGTTTCTGTCGTATCTCCCACTTGCAAGAGTCCGACACCGTCTTTTACATGAAAGCGACCGAACGGCTCGATTCCCGCAATCGTATACCGTCCCGCTCTCCCACTCTCTAACCATGCATGATACGGTTGATCCGCCGTCAACGTCATGTATGCCTCATACACCTTCTCTTTCGTCATCCGCTTTGTTCTGAACGCAGTCGATCTCACATGTCATTCCTCCGTCTATTCATTCATGCCTTTTATTGTACACAAGAAAAGGCAGCAATCGAAAGAGAATGTCTCTCGATTACTGCCTGAAATGTTATACGCGACTCTCGTTTGACTCTTCATCAAACTGATAGAGCGGCGTGCTCAAGTAACGTTCACCGTTTGAGGGGATAATCGCCAATACATTTTTCCCTTTACCAAGGCGTTTCGCTGTATCAAGCGCTGCCGCAATGGCAGCTCCTGAAGAGATACCACCGAGGACACCGTTCGTACGTGCCGCCTGACGAGCATATTCGAACGCTTGCTCTGTCGTGATTTGAAGAACCCCTTCATAAATCTCCGTGTCGAGGATGGATGGAACGAATCCAGCCCCAATCCCTTGAATCTTATGAGGTCCCGGTTTCCCGCCTGATAAGACAGGTGAATCGACCGGTTCAACGGCGAGAATTTTTACGTCCGGGTACTTCGCCTTCACGACTTTACCTGCGCCGGTGATGGTACCGCCCGTCCCGACTCCGGCAATCAAAGCGTCGACTGAAAGTCCTGATTCTTCAAACGCCTCTACAATCTCAGGTCCCGTCGTCATTTCATGGACGTTCGGGTTAGCTGCATTATTGAATTGTTGCGGGAGGAAGTAGCCATGTTTCTCTGCTTCTTCAGTAGCGCGACGAATCGCTCCACCCATCCCTTCAGGTCCTGGTGTCAAAATTAATTCGGCCCCGTATCCACGAAGGAGGTTTCGGCGTTCCATGCTCATCGTTTCAGGCATGACTAGAATGGCTTTATATCCTTTTGCGGCACTGACCATCGCGAGACCGATGCCCGTGTTTCCGCTAGTTGGCTCGATGATTGTATCACCTGGCTTCAAGATGCCGTCTTTTTCAGCCGCTTCGATCATGGCGAGGGCGATCCGGTCTTTGACGCTTGATCCCGGGTTCATATATTCGAGCTTCAGATACACGTTGGCATCCTCTGGTCCAGTCATTCCGTTCAATTTCACAATCGGAGTCTTTCCAATCAAGTCTGTTACTGAGTTTACGATACGCATTGCATTTCCTCCTTCATAATTCCGACTATTCCGATATTGTTATCATACCCTATCGAATTGAAAATATGCAATTTGGAACGTTGCCTACGCCTGTGCCTGTACTTTCATCGTCTCTAACTGTTCCGCTGAGAAATGATACTTTTCGCCACAGAAATGGCATACGGCTTCAGCTCCGCCATCTTCTTCAATCATCTGACGAATCTCTTCTTTTCCGAGACCGATAATGGCGCTTTCCATTCGTTCACGGCTGCATGTGCAGTTGAACTGAATCGGGTTCGTGTCGAGGACATCGAGGCTATCGCCAAGGAGTAATTGAAGCATTTCTTCTGGCGTTTTTTCTTCACCAATCAAAACCGATACGGGCGGGAACGTCTGAAGTGCTTTTTCGAGCGCTTGTACCGTCTCTTCAGAAGCGTTCGGGAGCAACTGGACGATGATTCCACCTGCAGCAAGAATCGATTCATCTTCCGGTAAGACGAGGACACCCGCCCCGACGACTGACGGTACTTGCTCAGATGTGGCGAAGTAGTACGTGAAGTCTTCACTGATTTCGCCCGTTTGAATCTCTGAAGAACCGCCGACATAGTCTTTCAATCCTAAGTCTTTAATGACAGAAATGGTTCCTTTTCCGACGGCTTCGCCGACTTTCAATTTCGTCAACCCTTGTTCGTTGACGAATGTACCGCCATCGACACGCGGGTACGACACATATCCACGAACATCTCCCGCTGTATCCGCGTCCACGATGATTTTCCCGATTGGACCATCACCTTCTACTTTAAGCGTGACACGCGCTGCACCTTTTTGCATCGCTCCAATCATCGAGCCGATCGTCATCGTCCGTCCGAGGGCAGCTGAAGCAACTGGTGTCGTTTGATGACGAAGTTGCGTCTCATATACCGTTTTTGTCGTGCGTGCGGCAAAGGCACGAACCTCTCCGTTAAAACCGAGGGCACGAACGAGATAGTCATCCTTCATCTGGTCGAGTAATGCTTGTTGTTCTGTATGAATCATATGATTTAACTCCTTTAGTTTACTTTTGATTGCGCTCGTAAATGAGACGGAGGCCTTCGAGTGTCAGGAACGAATCCACATGGTCGATTGTCTCTGCATGTTCACTGATCAATCGCGCCAGCCCTCCCGTTGCAATGACAGTCGCTTCACCGACTTCACGCTTCATCCGGTTCACGATACCGTCCACTTGGGCCACATATCCATAATATGTCCCCGATTGCATCGCTTGAATCGTGTTCTTCCCGATGACTGTCGGCGGGGTCGCCAATTCAATCCGAGGTAGTTTCGCGGCACGCTGATAGAGTGCCTCCACTGAGATCATGATACCTGGTGAGATGATTCCGCCATGGTAACGACGTTTCTCATCGATGTAACAATACGTGGTTGCCGTTCCAAAATCAACAATTATGAGCGGACCGTCATACTTGGCGATTCCAGCCACCGCGTTAACGATTCGGTCGGCCCCGACTTCGCGAGGATTCTCGACGTGAATGTCCAACCCTGTCTTCACACCTGGTCCCACAACGATTGGACGTACATTGAAGTATCGTTGCGACATTTGTTCAAGTGGGAAAATAACAGGAGGTACGACAGAAGATAAGATCACTCCCTCGACCTGGTCGAACGAGACGTTCGAATGATCGAATAGCGATTTCACCAGCATGCCGTACTCGTCGGTCGTTTTTGTACGATCCGTTGAGATGCGCCAATGGTGTACGAGATGATCTCCATCGTACATCCCGAGAACAATATTTGTATTTCCAACATCAATCACTAAAATCATGATATAGTTCCTCACTTTGTTGTCAATTGCAGTTCGCTCGAATTATAACACGAAAAAAGACGAATGCCTCGTCAAGGGCATTCGTCTTTTTCATTAACGTGATTCGTTATTCGGACGTTCTGTCGGTGTCGCTTCTGGCTTATCGCCTTCAGGTACGACATCCGGCTGGCTGTCTTGGACAACTTCAGGTTGATCGACGACTTGACCGTGTTGAACGGCTGCATCATCTTTCTTCGCTGCGTCATCCGCATCCGTCGATCCATCCACGTCCTCTTCCGGCTCATGCGGAAGATACTCGCGTGTCTTGATCAAATGACGAATCTGTTTCGAGTCGAGCGTCTCGACATCAAGCAGCGTCTTTGCAACGAGTTCGAGATCTTCGCGACGATCTGTCAAAATCTGCTTCGCTTTCGCGTAACAGCGATTGATGATGTCTCGAATCTCCAAATCGATTTCTTGCGCAATCGCATCCGAGTAGTTCTGCTCGGTCTGGAAATCGCGACCAAGGAAGACTTGTCCGCCATGGTTTGAACCGAGCTGGAGCGGTCCGAGTTTATCGCTCATCCCGTAATCCATGACCATCTTACGTGCGATACCAGTAGCGCGCTGGAAGTCATTGCTCGCTCCGGTCGACACTTCTCCAAAGATGACATCTTCGGCGACGCGACCACCAAGAAGACCGACAATCTTGTCTTCGAGTTCAGGTTTTGTCATGAAGTAACGATCTTCTTTCGGAAGCATGACGACATATCCGCCCGCGTTTCCGCGTGGAACGATTGTCACTTTGTGTACTTCATCCGCATTCTCAAGCTCGAGACCGATGATTGTGTGACCTGCTTCGTGATATGCAACAATGTTGCGCTCTTTTTCAGAGATGATGCGACTCTTCTTCGAAGGACCTGCGATAACACGGTCAATCGCTTCTTCCACATCGACAACTGAAACAGCTGTACGGTTCGAACGTGCCGCAACGAGTGCCGCTTCGTTCAAGAGGTTCTCTAAGTCTGCCCCAGAGAAACCAGGCGTACGTTGTGCAATCGACTTCAAGTCCACCGTCGAATCGAGTGGCTTGTTACGTGCATGGACTTTCAATACTTCTTCGCGCCCTTTGACATCCGGACGATCGACCGTAATTTGACGGTCAAAACGACCTGGACGAAGGAGGGCCGGGTCAAGGATATCTGGACGGTTTGTCGCCGCAACCATGATGATTCCTTCGTTATCACTGAATCCATCCATCTCAACAAGAAGTTGGTTCAGTGTTTGTTCACGCTCATCGTGTCCACCACCGAGACCGGCACCACGCTGGCGACCGACCGCATCAATTTCATCGATGAAGATGATACATGGCGCATTCTTTTTCGCGTTTTCGAACAAGTCACGAACACGTGACGCCCCGACCCCGACAAACATCTCAACGAAGTCCGAACCTGAGATCGAGAAGAACGGAACACCGGCTTCACCGGCTACCGCACGAGCCAAGAGTGTTTTACCTGTCCCTGGAGGACCTACGAGTAAGACCCCTTTTGGAATACGTGCGCCGAGTTTCGAGAATTTGCGAGGATCTTTCAAGAATTCAACGACTTCGATGAGTTCTTGCTTCTCTTCGTCCGCCCCAGCCACATCTTTGAATGTGACGCGACGTTTCTCTTGGTCGTATAGTTTCGCCTTCGATTTCCCGAAGTTCATCACACGACCACCACCGCCACCACCTTGCGCTTGGTTCAACAAGAAGAAGAACAAGATGAAGATGATAATGAATGGTAAAATCGCGAAGACGATGCTGAACCAGCTACTGTTGGATTCAGCCTCCTCGATTTGAATATCCGTATTCGCTCGAAGCTGCGTTAATACATCCGCATATTCCGCTTCGTTCGCTGGAATGTTTGTTTCATAACGTTGGTCTTCATCTCCTGTAAGATCGCCTGTAATCGAGATAGCCCCCGGGATTTCTTGTACGGTTGCCGTCTCAATCCGATCATCTTCCACATATTCTAGGAATTTCGAATACGAGAGCGTTTCACTCTGACTATTCGGATTCTGCAAATATTGAAGGAACAAGATCAAGGCTAGGAAAATCACACCAAAAACCAATGTGTTTTTCACTGCACGATTCATTCTCTGCCTCCTATTCCGAGAAACGATGTTCTCGCCCATTCAGTATATGCCTATACTTTGGGGATTTCCTTTATCTTACCACGTCACATTTTCAAAAGAAAAACGTTAGCCCCCGTAAACGCTCGGTTTGAGCACACCGACATAAGGAAGGTTACGATATTTCTCTTCATAATCAAGACCGTAGCCGACAACGAATTCGTGTGGAATCACGAAACCACTATAGTCTGCTGATAAACCATTTTTACGGCCAGTCGGCTTATCGAGAAGCGTGACAATCTTCACAGACTTCGCTTTACGGTATTTAAGAAGATCGACGAGGTAACCAAGCGTCAATCCACTATCAATAATATCTTCTACAATCAAGATGTCGCGTCCTTCTACAGATGTATTTAAATCTTTCTCGATTTTCACTTCACCTGTCGAAGAAGTTCCTCCATGATACGTCGACACGTCCATGAAATCCATCTCTAAATGGATATCCATTTCTTTGACGAGGTCCGACATGAATGGCATCGCGCCTTTCAATACACATACGAGAAGCGGGAACTCTTCTTTATAGTCTTCGCTCAATGTTCCAGCGAGTTCTTTCACCTTTTCTTGAATCTCTTCACGTGAGATTAAAATTTTCTCCATATCGTTCATTAATGACATCTTGAAATCCTCCTCTTTCTGTTTCGACACAATCATCATTTTACCATTAATCGTAGGCAAATCGCATCCGACTTGTCTAGAAATTCTGAAACTCTTACCCCAACAATCGCGAGAATTCGTCCCGAGGCGTCCTCAAGCAACGGGAGCGTCGGTCGAATGGTTCGCTCAACCTTTTCATCGATTAGGATGCGGGATACTTTTTTTGTCCCCACGTTCAACTGCATTCGATCTCCAGGTGCGAGCGAACGAATTGTCAGCGGATAAGTGATTTCCTTTAGCGGAATACCTTCTCGTCCTTCTTCGATGGACAACGAAACCGTACGCTTTCCAAATTGAACGACGGCCGGTAACGACTCGACCTGAACGGGGTGAAGTGATGCTTCTGTCGAACGTTGTACAAGATTAAGTACCCTCTTCTGCTTCATCATGAACCACTCACCTGACAGGTGATAGGTTCCGGTGTCCTTTTGACTCATGCTTAACTTTTCGACCGCCTCACCGACCTCTACCCCATAGCGACGGGACAGCAAGCGAGCGACCGTATACCGCTCAAGTGAGGATAAGCGATTAAACTCATCAAGTTTCACATGAAACGCTTTCATTTCAAGATCCACATTTTCTTCAATCCATCGCCCACATGACTGGTAACGCATGTCCCATTCAGCGTATGCCTGTTTCGCCGTATCGTATACATCGTCAACGACTGTCGGCCACAGTTGTTTCAGCCTCGGGATGATTTCGTGACGGATCCGATTCCGTAAATAGGTCACTTCCTGATTGGTGGCATCTTCCCTCCAGGCAAGTTCGTTTTTCCGAGCATACTCGATGAGTTGCACCTTTGTTTCTCTTAATAAAGGACGGATCAACGTCCCACGCCCGAACGTTCTTCTCTCGGGAATTCCTTTCACTTCGATTACGTTTCGGTGAAGTTGAATGAGAACCGTCTCCAACACATCATCCGCATGATGAGCCGTGGCCAGTGTATCGTATCCATGTTCATTCATGACGTCTTCAAAAAAGCGGTAGCGGGCCTTACGGTAATGAGCCTGTGATGCTCCTTCTTGAAAATGGAGACGCGTCCCATGAAACGCGACTTGGTAGGATGCCGCTACGTGTGCGACGAACGTGTACTCTTCATCTGATGCTTCTCGTAAACCGTGATGGACGTGCGCCACCGCCACATCCCATCCTTGCTTGACGAGACGGTCCAATAAGACAATGGAATCGACTCCACCCGACACAGCGACGAGTACCTTTTTCATGAATTCCCTCCTTGATATAACAAAAGAAGCCATCTCGATTGAGATGGCTTCTTTACGCTTAGGTTAAGTGACCCGTACGGGATTCGAACCCGTGTTACCGCCGTGAAAGGGCGGTGTCTTAACCGCTTGACCAACGGGCCTAAATAAAATGGTAGCGGCGGAGGGAGTCGAACCCACGACCTCACGGGTATGAACCGTACGCTCTAGCCAGCTGAGCTACACCGCCATGTTATTGTTGTGTCCTAAGCACATTTTCTATAATAACCAGTCACCATTCGAGTGTCAATTCTTTTTTTATATTTTTTTAAGAAAAAAATCGTGTATAGTGTCGTCTTCCCCACTATACACGATTTTGTATCGTATTTACATCATGCTTCTGATGCGACTTGACGATATTTTTTCTTCCATGCGATCCGGAAGTACGCCCATAGTAATGCAAAACATCCGGCAGCCACAAACACTAAATAGGTTGTCGCCGTCTGCAAGTACTGCGCACCATCTGCCGATAGAATTTCTTTATATCCGGCAACCGTATACGTCATTGGAAGCAAGGCATTGAATGGTTGCAATGCTCTTGGAATCAATTCAAGCGGGAACGTCCCGGCTGACGTCGTCAATTGTAAAATCAACAAGACGATCGCCACGAAACGTCCAGGGTTTCCGAGTGTTGTCACGAGCAACTGTACGATAAAGAGGAACGTGATGCTCGTCAACCAGCTGAAACCGAAGAATTTCAATGGTTCGCTCACTTCAAGACCGAGCAGTTGCACCATAGCCACATCGAGAATCAAGGCTTGCAAGAATCCGACGACCATGAGGACACCAGATTTCGACAATACCCACGATAGACTACGTTTCGGGCGCCCTGCTGGATCGTATAATGGATAAACGATCGAGAGAAGGAGTGCCCCAACGAAAAGTCCGAGTGACATAAAGTACGGAGCAAATCCAGTACCGTAGTTTGGCACCTCGTGAATCGAGTTGTCGACGAGCGACACTGGACCGGCCATCATCTCGACGTTGTCATCTGTTAGACCGATGTCTGCGTCTTTCGCACCTTTTACCAAGGCGTCACGAAGTTCATCGCTACCTGATGCGAGCTCTTTCATTCCGTCAGCGAGTTCACCGCTACCGTCTGAAAGTTCTTGTCCACCATTCGCGAGCTGATTCGCGCCATCCGTTAGCTTGCTCGTTCCGGCTCCGGCACCCTTCGCACCTTCGGCCAGTTCACGGCTTCCTGACTGCAGCTTTTGACCACCGTCCGCTAATTGATTCGCACCATTCACCAATTCATTCGTACCGGTGCTTGCGCTCTTCGCTCCATCCGCAAGCTTTTCGCTACCCTCAGACAACTGTCCAGTCGCGTCTACAAGCTTGTCACTTCCAGCGGCGAGCTCAGTTGTCCCATCTTGAAGTTGTGTCGCGCCTTGATTGAGCTTCGCACTCGCTGACACAAGTTCTTGGGAACGATCGGCCGCCGTTTGTGTACCTTGCTCGATTTGACTTGAACCACTTGCCAATGCGTTCGCACCTTCGGCCAATTTCGTTTGACCGGTACTCAATTCAGAAAGTCCAGTCGATAGTTTGTCTGCACCTGTACCTGCCTGATCAAGACCTGCGCCAAGTGCGACCTGTCCTTCTTTCACTTTTGTCGCGCCAGCGGATAGTTGATCAAACCCGGCCGCCGTCTCTTGCTTCCCTTCGCTCAGTTGTGCCGCAATGGCTTGAAGCATTTCAGGTGATGCCGATTGACCCGACTCAGCGAGCGCTGTCAATTGTCCAATCAACTCATCTTGTTTCGCAGTCAATTCAGACTTCATTTGTCCGATTCCATTGACCACGTCTGTTTGACCCGCAACAAGTGCCGCGTTTCCGTCCTTCGCCTGAGTCAACGCTCCTGAGAGTTTTGTGGCACCATCCTGTAATGCAGATGCCCCCTCTTTCGAGCGCTCGATGCCGGCAGTAAGGTCTTGAACACCTTGGTTCAACGTCTTCGCACCTGTGTGCAGCTCATCTAGTTTAGATGCGAACGCTCCTGTTCCGTCAACGAGTTGGCTCGTCCCGCCTTGTAAGGCAGAAGCGCCCTCGCTGACACGATGGACCCCGTCCGAAAGTGAGGCTGAGCCCTCGTATACTTGTTGACTGCCATCCGCGAGTGCAGATGAGCCATCGGCCAATTGCGAAACACCATCACGTAATTGACTTGCTCCATTCGCCAGTTCCCGTTGTTTCGAAGCGAGAAGCTTCGTCCCATCCGCGAGTTCTGATGAACCATCGGCCAACTGAGTCATCCCATCGTTTAATTGGCTTGCTCCATCCGCGAGCTCACGTTGTTTCGAAGCGAGAAGCTTCGTCCCGTCCGCCAACTTGACGGCACCGTCTTTTGCTGACGTTGAGCCGTCCGCAAGTGTCGCTGCACCATCTGCGGCCTCACCAAGTCCGTCTGCCACATCATTCAATCCGTCTTTCAACGCACTGACATACTGTTTCGAGACTTCGGTCGACAGTTCCGCTTTGACTTGTTCCATCGCGGAACCACCAATTTGTGCGGCTAAGAAGTTATACGATTCATTTGCGATATACTTCAGTTCGAGTTGCTCCGGATGTTCATCTAAAGCAGTCGTCGCTTTTTCTGAAAAGTTTTCTGGAATCTCGATCGCCATGTAGTAGTCATGGTCTTTCAGTCCAGATTCCGCTTCTTTCTTCGTCGTTTCGACGAACTCGAACGCCTCCGAATCCAGCAGCTTATCAATGAGGTCATCTCCAATTGCAAGCGACTCCCCTTCAAACGTTGCCCCTTTGTCTTCATTGACGATGGCGACCGGCAAATCTTTCATCTGTCCATACGGATCCCAAAAAGCCCATAAGAACATACCGGCGTACATTAACGGTACGAGTGCGACCGCAAGAATCGGAACCAACACACGTGGGTTCTTGAAGATACTTCGCCACTCCGCCGTCCACAGTTTCCATCCATTCATTTTTCTCTCCACCTTCACTTATAAAACATAACTATTTTTTCATGTTCCCTATTTTGCTCCCTTCCTCGAAAAAAAGCAACTCTTTTAGTTATTTTTTATAATTTTTTTAAACAGAAAAAAAGCCATGAACGAAAATGTTCATGGCTCGTCTCATTACAAGACCTCTATGGTTACGAGTAGAAGCTAATTGGTATACGAAGGATTACCCGCGCTTGGCTCCGCGTCCACCGCGTTTTGAGTCTGTTTGACGTTTCAACGTCGAAAGACGCTCGTCGCTATCTTTCAAGAACTTACTCATCAATGTATCAAATGTTTCTGGTTCACGACGTTGTTCACGACGACCGCCACCACGTGGGCCGCCACCGCGTGGACCGCCGCCACCGCGTGGACCACCTTGACCTGGGCCACCTGGACGTGGGCCACGAGAGAAACGCTCACCAGCTGGACGCTCAGGACGCTCAGGACGTTCGCTTACAGGACGGTCGACTGCTTTCTTGATGGACAACCCGATTTTCCCATCATTTTCGACGTTCAACACTTTTACCGTGACTTCTTGACCGACTGTCAACACTTCGTTAATGTCTTTGACGTAAGAGTCTGCCACTTCACTGATGTGTACTAATCCTGTCTTGCCATTTGGGAGCTCGACGAACGCTCCGAAATGCGTAATCCCTGTAACCTTACCTTGTACCTTGCTTCCTACTTCAATTGACATAAAATAATGTACTCCTTTTTTGATTGATTCTTTCTAATTATACGAGTCGTTTCCCTAACGGTCAACGAACCGACTTATTCCTCTGGCGAGAAGTAGAAAATAATCTCTCCATCTTTAGAGAAAAGCAGTTCGTTTCGTGCTAAGTTCGCGATATAATCTTCATCCTGTAACCGTTCCACTTGCTCTTTCAACTCATCCTGTTCGGCCTGCTGTTCACGCAACTCCACTTTTGCTTGTGCGTAGGCTTGTTGCTGGTCCGATACGTACCCTACTTTCGAGAAGTAACTCTGTCCAATCAACACCATGACAAATAAAAACAGGAGAGAGGCTGCCGCCAAACGACGTCGAAGATGAACTCGTCGGCGATGTGTATCTTTTTCTAGCTGTTCTCTACGCTCATCTAGCGCTCGAATGCGTCGTTGTCGATCCATCGGATTACGTCCGTTCATCGCCTCATCCCCCTCCTCTTAATACATTAAGTATACTTTTTTTTATGAGTTGATACTACCGTCCATCTTCTCTTCTTTAAGTAAACGATACATTTCTTTCGCATCTTCTTTACGTGCATGTTCTGCGATTGAATCGATGACGACCGTGACGAGTTTATTTCCGAAGCGAATTTGTAACTCATCTCCGACTTTGACTTCTGTGCTCGCCTTCGCGACTTGCCCATTCAGTTGGATTCGTCCTTGGTCCGCCACTTCTTTTGCCAACGTGCGACGCTTGATTAGACGTGACACTTTTAAAAACTTATCTAGTCTCATAAACCTTTCTCCTTTGCCTCGTTCCAAAGCGCATCCATCTGTTCGAGTGTCATCTGGTGAAGGTCACCGTTCGCTTCCACATACTCGAATCGACGTTTGAACTTTCGGTTCGTCTGTTCTAATGCTTGCTCGGCATTCAGCCCAACGTATCGCGCGATGTTCACGATGGAGAACAATACGTCCCCAAGTTCCGATTCATCACTTAGGTCTTCATGCCATTCTTTTAACTCTTCTTCCAGTTTTTCGAAGGCACCGGATACGTCATCCCACTCAAATCCGACGTGAGCCGCTTTCTTTTGAAGTTGCTCCGCTCGCATCAATGAAGGTTGGTCGACGAGAACACCATCGAGTTGCGATTGTTTCTTTTCCCCTTTTTCCGTCTGTTTAATCGCATTCCAGTTTTTCACCACGTCAGAGGCATCTTCGACGGTGACATCGCCAAAGACGTGTGGATGGCGGCGCACCATCTTCTCACTGATGGAACCGATTACGTCACGAATATCGAAATAGCCCTCATCTTCTCCGATTTGAGCATGCAACATCACTTGGAGCAAGACGTCACCGAGTTCTTCGATGATGGCATCATCGTCTTCTGCATTGATTGCTTCAATCAACTCATACGCCTCTTCTAATAGGTACTTGCGAAGTGACGCATGCGTCTGTTTACGATCCCACGGGCACCCGTCTGGTCCTCGAAGCGTTGCGATGATTTGTTTGAGTGTCGCAAAATCCTTCGCCAAATACGATTCATCCACGAGCGGTGGAACGTAGAGGGTCGTCAAGTTATTCACTTCCGCCATCCGGTCCATTTCGAATAACGGAATGTGCTCAATCCGTTCTTGCGTCGTACCGGCAGCCGTCACAAGGGTGACGGGATGGTCGTCCGGATACCGTTCCATCAATTGCACTTTGACGTCACCCGCCACGAATCCATCGTACACTTGCCCGATAAGCACATGTTGGGTCACCTGTAAACGTTCAAGGTCGAGTGCGGTCGCATCGAGCAGTTGAAATCCATTGATTGGGTCGATCCGGAGCGCCTGGAACATGGCATCGAGGAAACTTTGACCACCGAGTACATGAAGGTCGGCACCGCGTTCCACCAATAGTTCGACGGTCCGTTCCGCTACGAACGGGTGGCCCGGTACGGCGTATGTGATCGCCATTTCTTCACTTTTACTCAACAACGTCTCGACAATTTGGTCATAAACTTCTTCAAACGTATCACTCGATTCATAGACCGAATCAAATGATTCGAACACGAGTCCTTCCGCTTCTAACTCTTGAACGACAGGATGTTCTTTTGTGCGCAACCAGACGAGCGGTTGTTGTTTTAAATGGCGGTACACACCGAGCGGCAATTGATTCAACTCACCAGACCCGAGTCCGACCACCGTGATTGTATAACCCATATTAGTTCTCCTTTTTCTCGAGCACATCGAGCAGTCGACTTCCGAACGGGATCAGTTCCCATTCCGCAAGTGACAGCATTCGCGTACTCCATAATCTCCATATATAAAGGACGGCACCGCTACACACCATTCCGATTAACCAACCGAACGCAGTGATTCGCGAATCGACCCACATCTGACCTAGCCAGTTTAACACGCCAATGAGGAACAACATCGGTACGAGGGCTTTCCATAGCGATTTATAATGTTTCGATCGAAATGATCCGAGCGGAATCGAACGGTCAAGCGCCCGAAAATTATAGAATGCCATCGCTAAAAATCCAATCGACGTCCCGATTGCCGCGCCTTCGATTCCGTAACTCGGGACAAGCCATGCGTTTACCATACTTTTCACTAAAATTGCGACGACCATACTTCGTGCCGCGACCCACTCTCGGTCAATCGCCTGCAAACAAGTCATACTCGCAATCGCCAAGGAGGCAGCAAACGTACTCGTCGCTAAGAAGACAAGGGCTCGCGTCCCGGACTCGTCTTCAAACAAGGCCACGTTCAAGAAAAACATGACTCCCATCAACCCGATGGTCGCTGCACCAGCAATCGCCGTCGTCACACGAATCATCGAACGGAGTCCCTGTGTCGTCTTTTGGAGATGCCCTGCCCGATAGTGACGGACGAGCGTCGGCACGTTGGCCATCCCGATGGTCGTGGTGAACAAAATGGCGAATTGCACGAGCGGATATCCTCGATCGAACACTCCTTTGCTCACCTTCGCCTCATATGTGCCACCCATCAAATTGACGATGGTGAAGGAGTCGACCAGTTGCATCCATAAAATCCCGAGTGATGCGAATCCGACCGCGAAACCCGTCGTCAACAAGAGTTTCATTCCTCTCCGAAACGTGACGCGGCGCACCCTCACAATCCGCACTCCTCGTGCGCGATAAACTAAAAAGGCAATCGCCACAAGCCCACCGATGAGCGTCGCACCATACGCATATTGACTGAGCGTATATGCATCTTTTCCGAGACGGACCCCAATCCATAATAGGGACAGCATGACCGTCACGCGGACAAAGTTCTCGAGCACTTGCGACCATGCGCTCGGTCGTAAGTCATCTCTCGATTGAAAAGCCCCGCGCAACACGGCTGACGCCGGCATGAGTAAATAACTCAAACTGATCACGCGAAGTGCAGGAGCTAGCTGCTCATCTCCAAGCCATTTCGCTAGGGTCGGGGCAAACAGCCATACCGTGACGACAAGCATGGACGAGAGTAGAAGTAAGGCGTAAAAGCTTCCCCATAAGACTTCTAACTTACGATTCGTCCCTTTCGCACCGACGCCGATTTTCGCAATGACGACCGGCATCGCATAAATGCCGAGTGACGCCACGATGGCCGCGAACGGATAGACGGTTTGATAGGCATAAAGTCCGAAGTCCCCCGCCAAGTTTTGATAGGGGACACGATAGGCGAAGCTGATCAGTTTCGATACGTAGCCGGCAAGGGCGAACAGAACGACGCCTTGCGCAAACTTACTTGGCGACCGCATCGCCCACCAACCGCTTCATCAGTTCTTCTAATACAGTATCGGCATCATTCAAGAGCTCTGTTAGCGGCATCCGACCGCTGAGTGACAGTTTCAAGGCGCCGTCTTCTTGCCCTACGCCAAGCTTACGACCAAGAGGCATCGACCACTCCATGAAGGACGGGACATCCAGAGCCGTCGTCGATTCTTTCGATAAGACAATTTCGATACGTCCTGGCGTCTGCTTGATTCGACTCACTTTTGCCAGTTCTCCATAAATACGCAGACGTGTCAATTGAATGAGCAACGCGACCGGTTCCGGGAATTCGCCAAATCGTTCAATCAGTTCATCTTGAAGGGCGAACAACGCGTTCGGCGTATCTACATATTTGAAGCGTTTGTACATCTCAATCTTCAATTCGCTATCTGACAAGTAGTCATCAGGGATATACGCATCGGCCTGGAAAGTGATCTCCGGTTTGAAGACGACTTGTTTCGCTTGTCCACGCATGCGGTCTTTCCGTTCCTCAATGGCTTCAGAGAGCATTTGTGAGTACAGATCGAAACCGACCGAATCGATGAATCCAGACTGTTGTGCACCGAGTAAGTTCCCGGCCCCACGAATCGACAAGTCGCGCATCGCAATCTTAAAACCACTGCCGAGCTCTGTGAACTCTTTGATGGCCTGAAGACGACTTTCTGCCACTTCCGTCAAGCGCTTGTCTTTCCGATACGTAAAGTACGCATAGGCGATGCGATTCGAACGTCCGACACGACCTCGGAGTTGGTAGAGCTGGGACAGTCCCATTTTGTCGGCATCGTGGACGATGAGGGTGTTGACGTTTGGAATGTCGATTCCCGTCTCGATGATTGTCGTTGAGACTAAAATATCCGCCTCGCCCTCTAGGAAGCTGATTAACTGGCTCTCGAGCTCACTTTCAGTCATACGTCCATGGGCCGTAGCAATTCGTGCATCCGGCAATAAGGCCCGGATCTCTTCCGCTTTCCGTTCGATCCCTTCGACACGGTTATAGAGGAAGAACGCCTGTCCTCCGCGAGCGAGTTCACGTTCGAGCGCTTCACGCAAGACGATGCCGTCGTATTCCATGACGTATGTTTGGACAGGATAACGATTCTCTGGCGGTGTCTCCAATACGGACAAGTCACGGATTCCGATCATCGACATATGCAATGTCCGTGGAATCGGTGTCGCCGTCAACGTGAGGACGTCGATGTTCGTCTTCAACTGTTTCAGACGCTCTTTATGTTTGACGCCGAACCGTTGTTCTTCATCGATGATGACGAGACCGAGGTTGGCGAACGTCACGTCTTTGGACAACACGCGGTGTGTCCCGACGACGATGTCAATGGTACCTTCTTTCAAACCTTTCTTCGTCGCCGTCATTTCACTCTTCGAACGGAAACGACTCATGACCGATACGTTGATCGGGAATTCGCTGAACCGCTCGAGCATCGTTTCATAATGCTGTTGGGCGAGGACGGTCGTCGGGACAAGAAAGGCCACTTGTTTACCGGCGAGTACGGCTTTGAACGCCGCCCGAATTGCCACTTCCGTTTTCCCGTATCCGACATCTCCACACAAAAGGCGATCCATCGGACGGGAGCGTTCCATATCCGCCTTGATTTCTGCAATCGAACGGACCTGGTCTTCTGTCTCGGCGTACGGGAAAGAGGATTCGAACTGACCCATTTCTTCATCGTCCGGAGGGAACGCGAAACCGACCGAGGCCTCTCGTGCCGCGTACAATTTAATGAGCTCATCAGCAATGTCTTCAACCGATTTGGCAACTTTCGATTTTACTTTCTTCCACTCGGTGCCGCCGAGTTTATAAATCTTTGGCTCTTTTCCTTCGGCACCGACATATTTTTGGACGAGATCGATTTGGTCGACCGGCACGTAGAGGGCGTCGTCCCCTGCATAGACGAGGTGCAGGTAATCCTGATGGATTCCACCGACCTCGATTGTTTTAATGCCAAGGTACTTCCCGATTCCGTGGTGCACGTGGACGACATAATCGTTCGGTTTCAGCTCTTGGTAACTCTTGATTCGTTCGGCGTTCGTCAAATTCTTCGTCTGACGTTTTCGTTTCGTCACACGCTTGAACAACTCTTCTTCCGATATGACAACGAGACGGCTCGTCGACAGTTCGAATCCCCCTTCGATTTGACCGATGATGACCGAGACACGTCTCGGTTCTAACTCTCCATCGACATTGGTGAAGGTCGAGGCGATTCCATAGTCGGAAAGAAGCGCTTCAATCTTATCTGCACGCGACTTATCCCCCGCAAGTACGACGATTCGTTGATCACCTTGCTGCCATCGTTCGACTTCCTGCTTCAATAGATGCATCTGACCGTGGAACGCCGGTAGCGGACGACAGCTCAAATGGACCGTACCGCTCTCCGGAATGCCCGAACGACGAGACGGAAGCAAGGAGAACGCGACTTGCTTCAAGTCGCGGAAGACTTTATGCATCGGGACGGCGAGCGTGTAATTGCTGACAGCCTCCCCTTTTTCGATAAGTGAGGAGAACCATTCCGCCTCTTCACGATCCTGTACGTCCGCAGCGTCCTCGATTCGTGCCACCTCATCTAAAATGAGGACGGCGTCTTTCCCAACGTAGTCAAGGAGTGTGGACGTATAGAGCAATGGCGAATACTTCCCAACTTTCTCCGGAAGGTCTCCACGCTCAAGCCGCTCGATGTCTGTCATGACTCCTTCTTCAAGGGCTTGACGGATCACTTCATTCCCAATCAACTCGACGGTTCGGTCGTACTGCTTCCGAAGCGTACCGCCCGCCTGCTTCAGCTGATTCTCCGTTGCGATGAACTCGGTCGCAGGCGTAATGCACACTTCCCCCACTACACCAAGCGAGCGTTGCGTTTCCGCGTCAAACGTGAAAATTGAGTCAATCTCGGTGTCGAACAGGTCGATTCGATATGGGCGCGCTTCTGTAAGCGGATAAACATCTAGAATACTCCCTCGTACGGAAAATTCACCAGGTGTCGTCACCGTTGCCGTTCGTTCATAGCCCATGCCCGTCAATTGTTTCGAAAAATCCGCTAAATCGAGGTCACTTCCTGGCTTCAACATGATGCGACTGTCTTGCCACGCTTCCGGACTTGGTACATAGCGTCGTAATCCACCAAGCGGCACGACAACAACGCCTCCTGTTTGGTCGAGGAGACGAGTACGGGCATCAATTCGGGCGGCTAACAGTTCCGGACTAGACGTCAGTGACAGTTCACCTGCTAGCGTCTCATCGATCGGATACAACAACGTTTTGTCCGGACCGATGAGTGATTCAAGTTGATCGAACATCTTTTGGGCTTGATACATGTTATGCGTCACGACAATAAGACGTCTCGAGGACGATTTCACGAGTCCAGCCAAGACGAGCGCTTTTGCGCTTGTCGTCAAACCCGTCACCAATTGACGGTCTACTTTTTGGAGTCGCTCTCGAATCACATTCGTTTCAGGGAGCGCCACCATAAATCTCTCTAAAGCATTCATTTGTTTTCCTCCAACTCATACGACAAAAAAGGGTACAATGACCCTTTAGTTGTATCGATTCATCAGCGCCAGCCAATCTATATCCACAAAATCAGTGGCTGCGGTTACGGCGTTGTCGAGTGTTTCATTTAATTCTGGTAACTCGTCTTTACGATAGTTCATCAACACCCAGTCGACGACTTTAATCGGGTGTGGGGGACGACCGATTCCGAGCTTCAATCGTTTAAATTCAGCCGTTCCCAAGTGTTGAATGAGAGATTTAATCCCATTATGACCACCTGCGCTCCCTTTCGGACGGAAACGAAGTTTGCCAGGCACCATATCCAAATCGTCATAAATGACTAATAAATCATCAATTTCAATTTTATAATAATCTAAAATGGGACGGACGGCTTCACCCGACAAGTTCATATACGTGAGTGGTTTGACAAGTACAACGCGTTCACCATTGATTCTTCCCGTTCCCATAAGGGCATTAAACTTCGCTTCATTCAGCGAGATGCCATGCTTTTCGGCAAGACGGTCAATTGCTAAAAAACCGACATTGTGCCGCGTCATCTCAAACTTTTTCCCGGGATTCCCAAGACCGACGATGCATTTCATATCATTTCCTCCTGAACAAAAAAGCCCAAAGGCGAATGCCTCCGGGCCTCGTTTTTTAATCGAATAGGGTACTGACCGATTTATGCTCGTGTACGCGCATAATCGCTTCCCCAAGCAAATGGGCGACCGACATTTGCTTGATCTTGCTCGAGCAAGGACGACCCGTCAAATCGATGGTATTTAAGACGACCAACTCTTTGATTGATGAATTGTCGATACGTTCCATCGCTGGACCAGAAAGGACTGGGTGTGTACAAGACGCATACACTTCTTTCGCACCCGCTTCGACGATAGCATCTGCCGCAAGTGTGATCGTTCCAGCTGTATCGATGATGTCGTCGATCAAAATCGCCGTTTTCCCTTCGACACTGCCGACGATATTCATGACTTCAGCGACGTTCGCTTTCGGACGACGCTTGTCAATGATAGCAATCGGCGCTTTCAAACGTTCTGCCAATTTACGTGCACGTGTCACGCCACCGTGGTCTGGAGAAACGACCACGATATCTTTCGCTTGAAACTCTTCTGTTTCAAAGTAAGTCGAGATGAGCGGTACACCAAGTAATTGGTCAACCGGAATATTGAAGAATCCTTGAATTTGCGCTGCATGCAAATCCATCGTGATGACGCGTGTCGCACCCGCTACTGTAAGAAGGTCAGCGACAAGTTTCGCCGTGATCGGTTCACGCGAGCGTGCTTTACGGTCTTGACGTGCGTACCCATAATACGGCATCACGATGTTGATCGTACGGACAGAAGCACGTTTGAGTGCATCGATCATGACGAGCAATTCCATGAGCGTTTCGTTTACAGGCGAGCTTGTTGATTGGATGACATACACATCATCTCCACGAACACTTTCCTCGATGTTGATATAGAGTTCACCGTCGCTGAAACGTTTGACTTGGCAATCGCTGAGCGGGACACCAATTTCTTTCGCGATTTCTTCAGCAAGCGGGCGGTTCGAGTTTAAGCTAAATAGACGAATTTCTCGTTCGTATACAGTAGACATGTTTAGGATTCTCCTCCGTTGTTTTCCATAATGATTGGCAGCAAGTTATCGTTTTGTGTAGCCTTCTTTATTCGTTTGGCGTTCGCGTGCAATCGCTAGCGCCTCTTCTGGTACATCACTCGTAATCGTCGATCCAGCAGCGACAATCGCGCCTTTCCCGACTTTTACAGGGGCAATCAAGTTGACGTTACAGCCAACGAATGCATCGTCTTCCACGACTGTCTCGAACTTGTTCTTGCCGTCATAGTTTACTGTGATTGATCCACAGCCTAAGTTGACGCGCTCACCGATTGACGCATCCCCGATATAGCTCAAGTGTGACGCTTTCGCACCGTCACCGAACGTCGATTTTTTAATCTCTACAAAGTTGCCGACGCGCGTGTTCGCACCGAGGACAGCTTGTTGACGTAAGTGAGCGAACGGTCCGACTTGAGCCGCCTCACCGATTCGGCTATCAGTCACGACAGACTGGCGTACAACGGCATGGTCTTCAATCACACTGTTGCGGATGTCCGAGTTTGGTCCGATGACACATTCTGAGCCAATCGTCGTCTTGCCAAGAATGACCGTTCCCGGATAAATGACCGTATCCGATCCGATGACCACGTCTGGTGAAATGTACGTCGATGCCGGGTCCATGAAGGTAACCCCTTCACGCATGAGACGCTCATTTGTCCGCTTGCGCATGATGGCTTCTGCTTGCGACAAGGCGACGCGGTCATTGACCCCAATCGTCTCATCAAACGTCGGTGCTGTATGCGCCGCAACCACTTCGCCCGCTTCTTTTGCGATTGAAATGACGTCAGGTAAGTAATATTCGCCCTGTGCATTGTTGTTACCGACTTGTTTGAGCGCATCGAACAACAATTCGTTATCGAATACGTACGTCCCTGTGTTGATTTCATTGATGGCAAGTTCTGCTTCTGAAGCATCTTTATGTTCCACGACTTTCGTCACATTCCCATCTTCACCACGAACGACTCGACCATATCCGGTCGCATCGTCAGCAATCGCAGTCAACACCGTGACTTTTGCTTGTTGCGCTTCGTGATGCGCGAGAAGGGCTTCTAACGTTTCTGCCGTGAGTAACGGTGTATCTCCACAGACGACAAGCGTCGCCCCTGATTTACCCGCAAGTTCTGCTTCAGCCATCTGAACAGCATGTCCTGTTCCAAGCTGCTCTTCCTGGACCGCATACTCTACCCGTGTGCCGAGCGTGTCTTGTACCGCTTCCGCCCCATGGCCAACGATTACGATTTGACGACTGACACCGATTTGGTCTAACTGATCGACAACATGTTCGACCATTGGTTTCCCTAGAACCGGATGAAGTACTTTATATAACTTCGACTTCATTCGCGTCCCTTTTCCTGCTGCCAAAATGACTGCAAAACGCTCCATGCTTGATTCGCTCCTATCTCACAACAGCTGTGATTGGTCTGTATAGTTCGGCTTTTCTGCAACTAAATCCTATTTACACCGTTTCTACTATATCGAAACCATGCCTTCGTTTCAATAGTTGTACCGTTCCTTAACCATTGAAACGCAAAAAAACAGCGGTAGGCAACCTAACCGCTGTTTTCTGTCATTCATGTGTACCGTATGACACATGTTGTGGGTCAAGGATTTCCACATCCATATTGGAATAGGTTTCCAATACAGCCGCTTCGACCTTTTGTCGCATCTCCCCGTTAATCGGATGCGCAATGTCCCGAAAAATCCCTTCTGGTGTCCGTTTGCTCGGCATGGCGACAAATAGACCGCTACTTCCTTCGATGATTCGAAGATCGTGTACAACGAATTCATGGTCAAGTGTGATTGAGGCCAACGCTTTCATTCTGCCTTCTGTCGCGACTTTGCGAATTTTTACGTCTGTGATCTGCATGTTTCGCATCCCCTTTTTCATCGTTGTCTACGCCATGGTGTGGTCTTCTGTAAGGTTCAGTTGGTTTCAAACGAACGTCATGACTCCATATTGATAACTCTATACCCTCTAATCATAAAACGAAATCAAAATTTTGCCAATCACTTTAAGAATTGTTCCACATTCCCCCGCGAAATGGTGACAAGCCCTTCATCAGGATCGACATTCGTCAATTTCATCAAGCTGACGTATTCACTCACCATCTTTTTCTCGGCCCCTTCGGCCTCCATCAAGACACCGACACCCGCAAGATTGGCTTCAAATTCATTCAAGAGGCTCATCATCCCACGAATCGTCCCGCCGGCCTTCATGAAATCATCAATCAAAAGCACATTCGCACCACGTGGCAGACTGCGACGTGCAAGCGCCATCGTACGAATCGCTTTCGATGAACCTGATACATAGTTGATGCTGACCGTCGAACCTTCTGTGACACGGCTATCTGAACGCACAATCACAAACGGAACGCCCAACTGTTCAGCGACCGCATAGGCAAGGGGAATCCCTTTCGTCGCAATCGTCATGACGACATCGACTTTCCGGTCAGCGAAGACGGACGCAAAAACCTGCCCCATCGGTTTCACTTGGCTTGGATTACCTAGTACATCTGTGAGGTAGAGATAGCCTCCTGGTAAGAGACGCTCCGGTTTTGATAGTTGCTCACAGAGCGTATCAATCATCTCCAGCGATTTTTCTTTACTCCATCCTGGGATAAACATGACACCACCGGCTGCACCAGGGACAGTGACCAGTTTTCCGATCCCATCATGGGACAACATTTCACTGACAATGACAAGGTCTTCGCTAATCGACGACTTTGCAGCTTTATAGCGACTTGAAAACATCGACAACGAGACAAGCTGATGCGGATGATCAAGTAAATAACGGGTCATATCGACGAGACGACCACTTCTACGAATTTTCATACGGATTCTCCTTCACATCTTCAATAATAAACGAATGTTCTATTGAAAATATATCACTTTCATTCGTTTTTGTTCAATGTCTTTTGCCGAGAATCCGAACGACGAACACTTCTGGGCAAAATCCTTTCAATCCATTATAGATTCGATGCGCTTTTTGCTCATGTTCGATCAGCGCAAACACGGTCGGTCCGCTTCCACTCATGAGAACACCTTCCGCTCCGCAATGACGCATCGTTTCTTTGATTTGTTTCACTTCCGGGTGAAGCTTAAGTGTCACACTCTCAAGTGAGTTACCAAGGTGTTCACAGATTCCATGGAAATCTTTTTGACGAATCGCCTCCACCATGGCCTCGGTATCAGGGTGATGCACCTCTTCCATACGCACTGCCCGATACACATCTGCCGTCGATACCCCGATTTTCGGTTTACCGAGAACGACATAGCACGGTGGCGGGGCCGGAATCATTTCTAACTGTTCACCACGACCACGGGCGATAGCTGTTCCGCCGATGACACAAAATGAGACGTCCGATCCAATCTCGGCACCGAGCTCTGCTAGCTCCTCTAACGACAAGTTCAATGAAAACAGTTCGTTCATCCCACGGAGCGTTGCCGCCGCATCACTCGAGCCACCTGCAAGGCCAGCTGCCACGGGAATCTGTTTATCGAGCACAATCTCGACCCCTTGCTGAATGTTAAAACGCTCGCGCAACAATTCTGCTGCTCGATACGCCAAATTCCGATGATCATTCGGCACATAGGCGTGTTCTGATTGAATCCGAATCTCATCCGACTCTAAAACTGTCAACTCCAAGCGATCTGCTAAGTCGACTGTCGTCATTACCATTTCTACTTCATGATAGCCGTCCGGACGCTTTCCAAGGACATCAAGTGTCAAATTAATTTTTGCCGGCGCTTTCACACTGATCGTGCGCATCACGTTCACCCTTCCCATTTGTCTCCTGTTCGCCATTGTACCGTAAACGGGCGCACAAAAAAAGAAGCAGCTGCCAATGCATCCGCCCCTCATTTATAAATCAATTACCGAATTCAATTTTAACTGTATCCGTTAGGACATCAGCGTAGCTATACGAGACACGTTCCACATTATGCAGGTCTTCATCCAATTTCACAACGAACACCGCAGGATATGTCTCAACGAGCGTTCCAAACCGAGTAACAACTTTCTTACGACCGCCGTTTGCTTTCAACGTCAATCGTTCACCAACATGCGATTCGAGTTTTTGTCTGATTTCTTGTAACGTCTTTGGCATACGCTTCACCTCACTGTTACAAGTATAGCATAATTGAATATGAAAATAAAGATTAATATTATAACGACTCGTTTTCAGGTCGTCAACTATTTTTAAGTGGTAAAATTGTGTCAGACAAACGTGCGAATTCTTCTAGGCTTAACGTCTCTCCACGACGTTTCGGATCGATTCCAGCCTCGTGAAGCGAACGTTCGAGTTCGACCTTATGTTCTTTCCCGATATAGTTTGTCAAATTGTTCAGGATGGTTTTACGGCGCTGAGCGAAGCTTGCTCGGGCCACATCAAAGAAAAATGCTTCGTCTTTCACTTGTACGGCCGGTTCTTTGCGCATCCGTAGTGTAATGACGGCCGAATCGACGTTCGGCGCTGGGATGAACACGTTTTTCGGCACGATGAAACTGACTTCTGCTTCCGCATAATACTGAATCGCAATCGATAGCGAACCGTATGCTTTCGTGCCTGGTTTTGCTCCAATCCGTTCTGCCACTTCTTTTTGAATCATCATGACGAGCGAGCGGAATTTAACGCCGCTCTCAAGCAAACGCATGATGATTGGTGTCGTGACGTAGTAAGGTAAGTTGGCGACAACCGAAATATCTTCAATACCTTCGTTTAAAAATTCTTGCTCTACGATTTCCCGTAAGTTCAGTTCCAATGCATCTCCATGGATGACTTTCACATGCGGATAAGGCGACATCGTATCATCTAAAATCGGCAAAAGACGTTGGTCGATTTCAAGCGCAACGACTTTCTTGGCACGCTTGGCCGATTGTTCGGTCAATGAGCCGATTCCGGGACCGATTTCAAGGACACCGCTCGCTTCACTCAGTTCTGCTGCTCCGACAATTTTACTCAAGATGTTCAAATCGATTAAAAAGTTTTGACCGAGCGATTTTTTGAATGAAAACCCATGTCGCTCTAAAATCGCTTTCGTTCGTTGGATTGTTGCAATGTCTTTCAACCCTGTTCCTCCTCTAATTGAGCAAGTGCCTGCTCCCACTCTTCAATCGTGACGCCAAGCGCCTCGACCCGTTTTACAAATTGTTTGGCATTCGGCTCACCGATTCGAAGCAACACCCCGAGTCGCTTCCGACGCATCGCGGCCGCTGCTCCACCGATTAAATCCGCCTCCAACACCATTTTCCGTGTGACGATTGGTTGGTCCGTTTCGACACGCGGTTCAAACACTGCTCCTAAGACACGGCGAAGTGACTCCGGACTCGCATGTTCCACACCGATTTTCCCACGCTTGTCCTTCGCCTCGGCCCGAGGCAAGTGTGCGTGCTTACATCCTTTGACGCGTTCCTCGACAATCGCCCGAATACGATCTCCTGGATAATCTGGGTCCGTCAAAATGATGACCCCGCGCTTCTCCTGAGCACGACGGATTCGTTCAATCGTCTGATCGGATACGGCAGACCCGTTCGTTTCAATCGTATCGACGTCGAACACTTCTTGAAGTCGCGCCGTGTCGTCACGCCCTTCTACGACGATAATTTCTTGTATTTTCTCACGCATTGTCTGATCCTTCTTTCTCTTCTTCCTGCTTTGGAATCACCCAGATGGTGAGTGGTTTACGACCAAACGTTACGGCCTCTTCCTTTTCATCCATCATGATATCGATTTTTTGCCCTTTGATTGCACTTCCTGTATCCAAGGCAATCGCCATACCGATACCCTCGACATATACACGGGTCCCGAGTGGAATGATGGCAGGGTCGACCGCAATGATGCGCATGCCTTCATACAAAATCGTGTCGGTTACATCATATCCGCTTCTTGTCAGCACGCGTCCGTCGTATGTTACCGTGTCTTCCGGGTTGTTCGTATAAGCGGTCGCTTCCACAAGCAATTGTTTCGCAGATGAAAAATCGAGTACGTCATCTGTTTTCGGCGGTTCGGCAATCTCGACTTCAGCTTCCGGAATGAATGGGCTCGATTCATCCGCGGTCGTTGACTCAGGCTCGGTTACCGGTTCCGTGACTTTCTTCGTTCCCACTTTGATAATCTGCGGCATCGTTTTACGCAATGTCTCGACATCTGTTTTCGTACGATTTGTAATTGTACCATTTTCCACAGTAAGTGCATACCTTGTCCGTTCAAGTCCAGGAACCCCGACCTGCACCATTTGCATCACACCTTCTTCGAGCGTATCATCCTCTTCCTCCACCACTTCAAACGGGATCAACTCACTCTCATATTGAACGACATCACGATTCGTATTGACCGTAATCGTCAATCCTTCTCGGATCGGTGTGGAAGGGGCCGGCATGACCGTATCACTTTCCGTCACATCGATGTTCTCTTGCATTAAGAGTTGCTCCACATCCGTAGCCATTGTATAAATCGTCAACGCCTCTTGACCGACAATGAGATTCACGGCCACGACCGGTTGATATCGAATCGTCATCCCATTCGTCACCGGTGTACGGACTGATGGATACACCGTA
Source organism: Exiguobacterium sp. s132 (assembly GCF_018617235.1). GTDB lineage: Bacteria > Bacillota > Bacilli > Exiguobacteriales > Exiguobacteriaceae > Exiguobacterium > Exiguobacterium profundum. The sequence goes on from NZ_JACSJU010000007.1 coordinate 33,403, forward strand.
TCTCCGTCTCGTACCGTGACTCCGTATCGCAGTAAGACATCCTCTACAGTCCGCTCGCGCGTCTGCACCGTCTCCGTTTGACCGTAGCCAATCTGAAGTGAGACCTCGTGTGAACGCTCAATCCGGATTAGGCGGTCGTCTGGTACATCTTCACTGAGCGCCGGTGTGACATAATCTGATTCATCTAGTGTGATATTTAACTCTTCGAGCACCTCGAGAACCGAGTCGGCTCGTGTCTCATGCTCGATCACTACACCGTCATCGACGATTCGAATCGATTCAGGTTGTAACATCACGTACGCCACAGAAGCCGTCGCAATAATACCGATACTCGCTAATACACGCTTGATCATGGGAGTCGGAACAACTTCTTCGCGTTGACTGTCGTAGCAGCAGCGAGTTCATCGTAAGGCATATCGCGAAGAGTGGCGATTTCTTCGGCTACATATTTGACGTACGCTGGTTCATTTCGTTTTCCACGGAACGGTGTTGGGGTCAAGTACGGGCAGTCCGTCTCGACAAGCAGACGATCCAGTGGCACTTCTTGCGCCACCGCCTTCGGAACTTTCGCATTTTTGAACGTGACCGGTCCTCCTAACGAAATATAGAAGTTCAAGTCTAGGCACCGAGGCAAAAGTTCGACGGACATGCTGTAACTATGGAACACACCGCCGACTTCTTCAGCATGCTCTTCTTCTAAAATATCAAGGACATCTGCCGTTGCTTCTCGGTTATGAATGACAATTGGCATATTCGTTCGCTTGGCAATGGCGATCTGTTGACGGAAGAGGCGCTGTTGCACGTCTTTCGGTGATTTGTCCCAATGATAATCGAGACCGATTTCACCGAGTGCCATGACTTTCGGATGACTCATGAGTGTTTCGATTCGTGCTAAATCCGCATCCGTACAGTCAATCGCATCGACAGGATGCCATCCGACAATGGCATAAATATCTTCATGCGTTTCTGCCAGTTCAATGGCCCGATCGATGGTCGGTGTATCAAATCCAACGACGAGTAGCGGAGAAACGCCCGCTTCTCTCGCTCGCTCAATCGTCTCCTCCACGTCTTCACTGAACTGTTCCGCATTGATGTGCGTATGTGTATCAATTAACATCTTGTTTCCTCCTTAGAAAAAGAGAGGGAGACCGCGGTCTCCCCCATTCCATTATTTGACGATGGCACCGTTCGGCATCTGGTCTGAGACCGTCGCGAGCTCTAGTTTCCCGTCACGATCTGCCGCTAGAATCATCCCTTGCGAGAGTTCTCCACGGAGCTTGACTGGTTTCAAGTTTGCGACAACGATGACTTTCTTGCCAACCAAATCTTCAGGGGCATACCATTCAGCGATACCAGACACGATTTGACGCGTCTCTTTCCCAAGGTCGACTTGAAGTTTCAACAGTTTCTTCGCTTTTTTAATCTTATCGGCTTCGACGATTTGACCGACACGGAATTCGACTTGGTCGAAGACATCAATCGTGATTTCAGGACGAATGTCTTCGTCAGCTTCTTCTACTGATGCCGTCTCCGTCTCTTCAATCCGTGCTTTAGACGCCTGACGCATCATTTCTTGGATTGCATCGACTTCTTCTTTCACGTCACGACGTGGGAAAATCGGTGTCCCGTCCGTCACGACCGCATTGCTAAAGTCTGCGAATGTATCCAACGCCTCCCATGACATGTCCTCTCCCTCGAGTCCGAGCTGACGGAACATCTCTTTTGGAGCGCGCGTCATGAATGGTTGAATCATGATGGCAACATGACGAAGTACGCCCGCAAGATGTGTCATGACAGAAGCCAGCTCCTCGCGCTTCGACTCCTCTTTCACGAGAACCCATGGTTGTGTCTCATCGATATATTTATTCGCACGGCTGACGAGTTGCCAAATATTTGTGAGTGCGACCGAAAACTCCATGTGCTCCATGGCTTCTTCTGTTTTGCGTGTCGTCTCTTTCACCACGTTCAACAATTCTGCATCAAATACCGTGACATTTCCGTTATATGCCGGAATGTTTCCGTCGAAGTACTTTTTAATCATCGCAATGGTGCGATTCAATAAGTTTCCGAGGTCGTTCGCTAAATCAAAGTTCAAGCGGTCAACGAACGCTTCCGGCGTGAACGTGCCATCCGCTCCGAATGGAACTTCACGGAGAAGGTAATAGCGGACCGAGTCGAGGCCGTAACGATCAATCAATGGGATCGGGTCCACGACGTTCCCTTTCGATTTCGACATCTTCCCATCCTTCATGAGCAACCATCCGTGCGCAAATACTTGCTTCGGTAATGGAAGATCAAGCGCCATTAAGAGGGCTGGCCAAATGATCGTATGGAAACGTACGATTTCTTTCCCTACCAAATGAACGTCTGCTGGCCAGTAACGGTTGAAGAGTTCATCGTTGTCTGTGCCGTATCCGAGTGATGAGATATAGTTTGTGAGCGCATCGACCCATACGTACACGACGTGCTTCGGGTTCGATGGAACTTGTACGCCCCAGTCAAATGTCGTACGTGATACAGCCAAATCTTGAAGACCTGGCTTTAAGAAGTTATTGATCATCTCGGTTTTACGAGATTCTGGCAAAATAAAATCAGGATGTGACTCAAAATATTCAATCAAGCGGTCCGCGTATTTACTGAGGCGGAAGAAGTAGCACTCCTCACGAACGAGTTCGACCGGATGTCCACTGTCAGGACTTTTTCCATCGACGAGCTGCGATTCAGTGTAGTATGTCTCATCCGGTACGGAATACCATCCTTCGTACTCACCGAGGTAGATGTCCCCATTTTTAAGTAATGTCTCGAAAACATGCTCGACCACTTTCTTATGACGGTCCTCTGTCGTACGGATGTAGTCATCGTACGAGATTTCAAGACGGTCCCATAAGACCTTGATCTCTTCCACGACTTCATCCACGAAAGCTTGTGGTGTCACGCCTGCTTCTTTCGCTTTTTCTTGAATCTTTTGACCGTGCTCATCCGTTCCTGTCAAATAACGGACATCAAAACCTTTTAAGCGTTTGTAGCGCGCAATCGCATCACCTGCTACCGTGGTATATGCGTGACCGATGTGCAGTTTTGCACTCGGATAATAAATTGGGGTTGTAATATAAAAAGTCGGCTTCGCCATGATTTATTCTCCATCCTTTCGACATATGCAATTTCCATTATACACGGTTCGACAAAAGAATTTCCAAACCTAATTGTTTGGAATTTTTTTGCGTTTTCTTCGTCATAAATGTTCCAAAAATACCCTTTCTTTGTTTCAAGTTCAAACTTACGGGGAAATTTAGGTATATATCGTTCTTGATTCGACAAATTTCGAAAATTTACTTTTCCAGATAGTAAGCAGTTGACTACAATTGGAAAGTTTAGTATGCTTTTTGCTGTAGTCACATTGTCGAATTTTGACGATTCATGTCACCACGAGATTTCGACATCATTGGAGGAGGAAACACAAAATGAAATCTACAGGTATTGTACGTAAGGTTGATGAGCTTGGTCGTGTCGTTATTCCAATCGAATTGCGTCGTACACTCGGTATTGCAGAGAAAGATGCTCTCGAGATTTACGTCGACAACGATCAAATCGTTTTGAAAAAATATAAGCCAAACATGACTTGCCAAGTTACAGGCGAAGTATCAGATGATAACTTCAAATTGGCAGACGGCAAACTCATCTTGTCACCAGAAGGTGCACAACGTGTTCTCGTTGAGTTGAAGAACATGCTCGAAAATTACTACAGCGAAGAGTAAGCAAGGATTTCCTTGCTTACTCTTTTTTATGCAATTGATGATACGTATCGTATACATCATTCCGAGACTCGCCGCGGTCTTTCGCAGTCTGTTTGATTGCCGCGTTTGGTTTCAGCCCTTCTTTGATATAGTGAACCACGTGCTCGTATGCAGATAGTGTTTCCCACCATGTTGTCGTAGGTGCCGCCTCTGTCGCTCCACTCACCAAGACGACAAACTCACCACGCACTTCACCCTCACACCATGTCAACGCCTCATCCACAGTTCCTCTCAAAAACTCTTCAAACGTTTTTGTCAGTTCACGACCTAATACGATTTGTCGATTCCCGAACACTTGTCGAATCGCTGTCAACATCTCTTTCAAACGATGAGGAGCCTCATAAAAAATGACGGTGCCAGGTTCGTATTGAATCGATTCGAGAACCTCAACCCGATCCTTCTTCTTACGCGGCAAGAAACCGTAATAGAGAAAACGTTCAGTTGCAAGACCGGATGCGACGAGTGCCGTGAGTGCTGCATTCGCACCGGGTAAGACGACAACCGGGATGTTTTCCTCAATGGCTAATCGCACGAGATCGCTTCCCGGGTCTGAGATTCCAGGCATACCTGCATCTGAGACAACGGCAATCGATTTCCCTGACAACAGATCGTCAATCAGTCTTGGACCACTCACTTCTTTATTGTGTTCATGATAGCTAATCAATTTTGTCGCAATGTCAAAGTGTCGGCAAAGCTTCATCGTTTGTCGTGTGTCTTCCGCTGCGATTAAGTCTACTTCCTGAAGGGTTCGTACCGCGCGATACGTCATATCCTCCAAGTTCCCAATTGGGGTCGGCACGACATACAACGTCGGTTGTTCAGTTTGATAGCTCTTCTGTGAATTCATTGGTCGTCCCCTCCATCAACTTCTCTTTTTGTGCTCGGGTCAATTGCTTGATGGACCATTCGTATCGCATGGCCTCCCGCTTCGTCTCAAACGATTGTACGTACCGAAGTCGTACAGGGAGACGAGCTTTCGTATATTTCGCACCTTTCCCGGCATTATGTGCAAGGAGTCGCTTTTCCACGTCTGTCGTATAGCCCGTGTAGTACGTTCCATCACCGCATTCCAAGATGTACGTATAATGTTTAGGCATCGAGAATAGCTCGCATCGCTTCTGTATACGTATCGTCTTCTTCATAGACAACAAATGGCGGTAAAATTTTAAGACCTGCTTTTCCATCTTTCGATCCCTCGATTAATAAGGTATTCGCCTCGCGTCCCGCTTTCGGGTAAACGAGTTGCATTCGTTTTGGTTCAATTCGATACGCACGCATCAACGTCAGGATATCAAGTAAACGTTCTGGCCGATGCACGAACGCCACTTTTCCTCCCGGTTTGACGAGTTGACTGGCCGTCCTGATGCAATCTTCCAACGTGCACAGCACTTCATGGCGCGCAATCGTATGATGCTCATTTTGATTTCGGAGTGACGTCTCGTTCGCTAAAAAGTAGGGCGGGTTACATGTGACTACGTCATATCGTGCATGCCCGAGCTGCGCCGCTGCCGTTTTCACATCGCCCTCCACCACTCGAATTCGCTCTTCAAGACGATTGACCGCCATGCTTCGATTCGCCATGTCGACCAGTTTCGATTGAATCTCCACACCTGTTATCGTTCCTTTTGTACGATATGACAAAAAGAGCGGGATTGCCCCGGTGCCAGCACACAAATCGACCAGTTGTCCTTTTTGGATAGGCACCCATACAAACTCTGCAAGCAGTACCGCATCTAATGAAAATGAGAACACATCATCACTTTGAATGATTTTACCTGGACGTCCGAGCAAATCATCAAGGCGTTCTCCATCCTTAACCGTTACCATCGTTTCCTCCTTCTATAAAAGAAAGGCGACGGATAGGGAACCCCTATCTATCGCCCCGTATTAATGTTTATTGAGCATCGACAAACAGAAGAGACAGTCCCCATCTTTTCGTACCTGTCCGTAATGGAGGTTACAAATGTGGAATCCTTCTTGATACAGCGCAGCCAAATTGTTCTGCCCTTTCCCAGACAATGCGATTTGTGAATCACCATTTGTCGTATCAACTTCTGCCAATTGTTCGACTTTTTCGCGTAAGTGATGATTCTCTAGATACATATGCTGGTTCTCTTCAAGCAAATAAGCGAGCTGCTCTTTTAACACGCCTAAATGTTCGGTGAGGAGCTGCATCTGTTGCTCGATCGCATCCACCCGCATCATTACTTCTTTTTTGTCCATTCTTTCCACTGCTCAGCACCCCATCACTGTTTTGACGGTTTTCGTTTAATCGCACCCACTTCAACGAGTTCATCAATCGTATACGTGACGACACGCGTCCGATCGTGGAGCTCAACTTGAATGAGTTGGTCCAAAATGTTAAGACCGATTACCCGACCATCACCTTCTGGAATTTTGATTCGCTTGCCGACGTCTGGTAAATCACGTTTCAGTTCTTCATATGTGTCATTCTCATATTTCAAACAGCACATCAGACGACCACATACTCCAGAGATCTTATTCGGATTCAACGAGAGATTCTGGTCTTTGGCCATTTTGATCGAGACCGGTTCGAATTCCCCAAGAAATGACGAGCAGCAAAGAACCCGACCACATGGCCCAATCCCGCTAAGGAGTTTCGCTTCATCACGAACACCGATTTGTCGGAGCTCGATTCGTGTCCGAAACACACTAGCTAAGTCTTTTACCAATTCTCGAAAGTCGACGCGACCCTCGGCAGTAAAATAAAAGATCACTTTATTGCGATCAAATGTATACTCAACATCAACTAGCTTCATTTCTAATTGATGTTCTCGAATTTTTTCTTCACAGACGGCGTGAGCATCAACAGCTGCCAGTCGATTATCGCGTACAATATCCGCATCCTTTTGGTCCGCGACACGAAGGATTGTCTTCAACGGCAGGACGACTTCGTCTTCGCCGAGCTGCTTGTTGACTTGGACGATTTCCCCATACTCAATGCCACGTACCGTTTCAACGATGACATGGTCCCCACGTTTAAGCGTTGCATCGCCTGGTGAAAAGTAATAGATTTTTCCCGCTTCTTTAAAACGGACTCCAACTACTTCAAGCACGCGCTTCTATCCTTTCTGCAAATCGAACGAAAGTCGTTCGAACGTTAATTGAGGATTGACGTTTGCCTCAAGTCGCCAAATGGCCGCATGTACACTTTCAATCGCATGTGTAAGCTTCGTGACAGATCGATTTTGGATAAATGCGTTGTACAAGGCGGCCTCATTCTTAAATAGCTTCGGAGCATACATATCTCGCACTTTTAAATGAAGTGCCTCCTCTAGCCAATGTTCGAATAATTCAAGACCGACTCGCAACTCATTCCGTCCTTTGAAATGCCCTAACCATTTTTCTTGTGCGAACAAGAGCAACTCTTGAGGTCGTTTCGTCAATACTTCAATTAATTGTACCACTAGCCCATACGCCTGTACAAACCACTCCTGCTCAAGCGCTTCTTTCGCGTCATCCCATTTCGGATAAACGGTCAAGGCAAGGTATGCCAAATCATACGTACAGGACAGTTCTTCTGACATCGTTTGCGCCAATTGGGCTCGGTCGATTGGACGAAAAGCAAGTTGTTGCGCGCGCGAACGAATCGTCGGAAGAAGCAACTGTGGTTGTGTCGTCACTAAAATAGCAAGCTTTCCTACTCCCGGTTCTTCAAAGAATTTCAGTAGACTGTTTGCCGCTTGAGTCGTCATCTTGTGCGCTTGATGAATGACGTACACTTGGCGATCACCTTCAGCACCTCGTAGTGATAAATCACTGAGCAATTGCTGAATCTGTTCTTTTTTTATACTCGCACCGTCCGGCTCCACTTCGATGTAGTCGACAATGTTTTTAGAATCCATACGCCGACAGTTTCGACACACTCCACAAGGCTCTGCACCATCTGGTGATTCACAAAATAAGGCTTTGGCGAACAATGTGGCTGTATCAATCAAATAAGGCTCATAATCTCCTGAGAAGATATACGCATGCCCCACTTTATTCGAAACGATTGAATTTTGAATGATGCGAGAAACGACAGTTTGCGACTCGCTCAATTCTTGAAAACGCATATGCCCAACTCCCATTAAAACTGATGGAATCCTTCGATCGGCAAGACGAATACCGTCGCCCCTCCGACTTGTACTTCGACTGGGTAAGGAATATACGAATCCGCATGTCCTCCCATCGGTGAAATCGGCGTGATCATTTGGTCGCGGCTCGAGCAGTTCGATTGAATCACGTCCATCAAATCATCAAGACGCTCTTGTGGAATCCCCATCATAAACGTTGTATTACCTTCTTTTAAAAATCCACCAGTCGTGGCTAACTTTGTTGCGCGAAAATCTTGCTCGACGAGTGCGTCGGACAAACGTGCGCTATCCTTATCATGTACGATTGCAATTACCATTTTCATCATATTTGTACGCCTCCTTGTTGTAGTCGTTCAATTGTATAATCAAGTACCTCATCTTGAATGCATTCAATCGATTGATCAGCATCAATCCGAACGATTCGTTCTGGATACTGTTTCAGTAACGTTTGGAATCCTGCATAGACACGCTCATGGAATGCTTGATCACGACTCTCAATTCGATCAAGCTGTCCCCGATCCTTCATACGTGCACTTGCCCGTTCCGGGTTTAAATCAAATAAAAAGGTTAGATCGGGTGTCAGACCATTCGTTGCCCATTCATTTAATGAGCGAATCTGATCAAGGTCATACTGCAATCCATATCCTTGATAAGCAATGGATGCATCGATGAACCGGTCGCAGAGGACAATCGCGCCCCGCTCTAACGCTGGACGAATCACTTGTTCCACGTTCTGTGCCCGTGACGCGGCATAGAGCATCATCTCCACGCGTGGGGTCATCTCATGATGATCCGGCGATAATAACACTTCGCGAATCTGATTCCCGACCGTTGTTCCTCCGGGTTCTCGGGTCACGACAATGTCATATCCTTTTTGCTTTAAGTTTTCTACTAATAATTGAAGCTGTGTGGACTTTCCTGATCCATCAGGTCCTTCAACCGTTATAAACATTCCGTTCACGTTTTAAAACTCCTCTACAATAACGTCAATTTGCTCTATCATAACATGCTTACTAGCTTGAAGCTTCCTCCCTAAAGAAATCCATTCCCGGAGCACACGGATTTTTTCTTCTGTAATACGCTCTCCTTTTAGAATCCATGGAATACCTGGTGGGTATGGAATCACCGTCTCTGCTGAAATCAATCCAATTGCTTGGTCGAAAAGAACTCGCTGCATTGGAAGAGCTGTTACAGACGTATATAGTTCAGACACGCGCTCGGTTTGTGGAAATGGGAAAATCGTTTCATCGTCTTCAATGATCGGCACATGGGTAGATGCTTTTTTTATTAATTTGATCCAATGCTCGATTTCCTGTTTCTCTATTTCCCTTAATGGCAAGCAGAATAACACATGATCGACTGCCGCCAACTCGATGTCTATGCCGATTGAGGCGAGATGCTGACTAAAGATCAATCCATTCTTTGGATAAGTCAGAATCGTCACCTTCGTAAAGTCATCTCCGACTTTTACAACAAAACCAGCTCGTTTTAATTCAAGAACAAATTGTGCATGGCTTTTTTGGATAGCAGACCATTCCTCATCCGTTAAACGTTCTAGATAAGAACGAGCATAATCCAATGAAGCCATGATGAGATAAGACGGACTCGAGGTCTGGAAAGAGGCTAATGCATGCTTCAAACGCCCTTCATCGATATTATCTTTATAGTGAACCCAAGCCCCCATGGTTAAGGCAGGCAACGTTTTATGCGCGGACTGTACGACTACGCTCGCTCCTTCGAAGATTGCAGAGCGACGTGGCAACTGTGGATGAATTAAATGAGCGCCGTGTGCTTCATCGACAAGCAATGGAATGTCTAATAGTGTCAAATAGTCTGAAATCGTTCGAATGTCTGCCATATCCCCGTAATAGGTTGGAGACGTCAACATGACGGCTCTCCCTCCAGGAAATTCTTGAATGGCCTGTTTAATCGTATCTAATGTTACGACCGTCGGGATACCTGTGCCGCGTTCAATGGTAGGCGTTAGTAATACTGGCTTTAATCCCAACCACTCGATCGCGTTCCAAATCGATTTATGTGAGTTCCGTTGAACATATACCCGTTCACCACGTTTCACTGTTGCCGCGAGCATACTCCAATTTCCCACAGTCGATCCGTTGACAAGCCATTTACTTTTACTCTCATACAACTTACCCAATGCACATTCTGCTTGCTCAATGATTCCCGAGGCATCGTGCAAATCGTCTAAATGTGCTAGCTCAGTCAAATCGTAAGGCATGACTTTTGCGAATGCATCAGGTAAGCGATCATCAACCACTGTACCATTATGATGACCTGGTACGTGGAAAGAGACGCGGTGTTCACGAACATGCTGTTCCAGAACCTCTAAAAATGTAAACGGATTTTCCCGAGCAGGAGCCATCTGTTATTCCTCCTAAACTATAAAAAATATGAAAAAAGACGATCAAGCATATGCTTGATCGTCTTCTGCGTTGGCCTGGCAACGTCCTATCCTCACAGGGGGAGATCCCCCAACTACTTTCGGCGCTGAGACGCTTAACTTCCGTGTTCGGCATGGGAACGG
>NZ_JACSJU010000008.1:0-18152 GCF_018617235.1 Exiguobacterium sp. s132
GAAAGTAGTTGGGGGATCTCCCCCTGTGAGGATAGGACGTTGCCAGGCAACAACGCAGGACGACCGAGCATACGCTCGGTCGTTTTTTTACGTTCATAATGAAATCGAACTTCATATTCTGCTCGTTCACACGATGAAATTCCGAACAATTTTAATGTTATTTAAGTTAATGAACACAATTCTGAACTTTCTGAACATCGGGAATTGAATTGCACTTTTACGTTATACCTGTTACCATTACAGAAATATTTCGAAACAAAGATGTAGGTAGAACGAGAAAGGGGCCATCAATTTTTATGTGGGAAAATAAGTTTGCAAAAGAAGGTTTAACATTTGATGATGTATTACTCGTACCACGGTTTTCAAATGTTTTACCACGTGACGTTGATTTAAGCACGAAGCTCTGTGAAGGACTCGAATTAAATATTCCGATCATCAGTGCCGGTATGGATACCGTTACTGAAGCCCCAATGGCGATTGCTATGGCCCGTCAAGGTGGTTTAGGTGTCATTCACAAGAATATGTCGATGGAAATGCAGGCTGAGCACGTCGATCGCGTAAAGCGCTCAGAAAATGGTGTCATCACAAACCCGTTCTATTTAACTCCAGACCGTCAAGTATACGATGCAGAATACTTGATGAGTAAGTATCGTATTTCGGGCGTCCCAATCGTCAACTCAGAAGATGAACGTCAATTGATTGGTATTTTAACGAATCGTGATCTTCGCTTCATCAAAGACTATTCGACGGTAATCAAAGATGTCATGACGACAGAGAACCTCATCACAGCAAAAGTGGGTACATCGCTTGAAGAAGCCGAGCGTATCCTTCATCAACATCGCATCGAGAAACTTCCACTTGTCGATGAGAACGGTGTATTAAAAGGTCTCATTACGACGAAAGATATCGAAAAGGTCGAACAGTTCCCGAACGCAGCAAAAGATAAGCAAGGTCGTCTTCTTGTCGCAGCTGCAGTCGGTGTGACGAAAGACGCAGCTTCACGTGCTCAAGTGTTGGTTGAAGCAGGTGTGGATGCATTGGTTATCGATACGGCACACGGTCACTCAGCTGGCGTACTTGAAAAGGTTCGTGAGTTACGTGATATGTTCCCATCCCTTCCAATCATCGCAGGGAACGTGGCAACAGCAGAAGCGACGCGTGCATTGATTGAAGCAGGAGCATCCGTCATTAAAGTTGGGATTGGACCAGGCTCGATCTGTACGACACGTGTCGTCGCAGGTGTCGGTGTTCCGCAAATCACAGCAGTCTATGATTGCGTGATGGAAGCGAAAGAGCACGGTGTCTCAGTCATCGCTGACGGTGGAATTAAGTACTCTGGTGATATCGTCAAAGCCATCGCCGCTGGAGCCAATGCAGTCATGCTCGGAAGCTTGCTTGCGGGTGTGAAAGAGAGCCCAGGTGAAATGGAAATCTATCAAGGTCGTCAATTCAAGACATACCGTGGTATGGGATCAGAAGCATCGATGAAACGCGGAAGCCAAGATCGTTACTTCCAAGAAGCAGACAAAAAATTCGTTCCTGAAGGTATCGAAGGTCGCGTCGCGTATCGCGGTGAACTGGCTGACACGGTCTATCAATTGATCGGTGGTCTTCGTTCAGGTATGGGGTATTGCGGCGCTGCCGACATTCGTGCCCTTCGTGAAGATACACAGTTCATTCGTATGACAGGTGCTGGACTCCAAGAGAGCCACCCACACGATGTCAACATTACAAAAGAAGCACCAAACTATTCACGTTAATGAAAAAGCCGCCATCCTGTTCACTCAGGATGGCGGTTCTTTATTTGCGTTTCTCGACTAAAATGACGGTACCTCCCTGATCTTGAGCAGGAAGTGAGACGGTCACCTTCCCGTCTTTTTGAACAGTGTATGATTTGCCGCTATAGCGGTCAATCAAAATAGTCTTCGCCTTATACGACGTCTTAAATGAAACGGTTTGTGCTTTCTCTTTCGTGTTCAATCCGACGAGAACGGACTGTTTGCCGTAGGCCCGCTCAAAAATCGAGTAACCAGAATTGGCATTCACAGAGACGGATGATCGTGTTCCTTTACTGAATACGTGAGAATAGTCTGCACGGATATTCAATAGTTTTTGGTAATGCGTATGCATCGCTTTCCCTTCTCCTTTGACACGTGACCAGTCAAAGTCATAGCGGTTCTCATTGAACTCACCTTTATCCATATCCCCTGCATGTTTCCCAGATTGCCCGACTTCTTCTCCGTAATAGATGACCGGTTGACCTTTGGCCGTAATCTGAAGGGCGGCAGCGACCATTTGCTTACCTGTGTCTCCATCTGCGCGCGAGACGAGGAATCCATCTTCGTCGTGGCTACTTAAGAATTGTCCAAGCGTTGCTTCATTCGATAATTGGTTATTCCGATATTGGAGCGATTTTTCTACATCTTCAATGTTGCCGTTTACGAATCGCTCGGCCTGGTATTTAAAATCGAAGTCGAGCAAGGAATCCATTTGTCCACTCCGCAGATAACCGCCTGTATTGTTGATGCTGGCTCCATAGTGTTCGCCGATGAGTTTGAAATCTGGCTTGATTGTTGTCAGCTCATTTTTGAATGATTTCCACGTCGTTGAATCTACATGTTTGACCGTATCGACACGGAAATAGTCGATCGTATTTCCTTTTTTCGTTTTCGAACGTTTGATCCAATCCGTCTGCCATTTGACCAATTGCTCCCGCACGGCCGCTTCCTCGGTCTTGAAATCAGGAAGACCAGATAAGGACATTCTGAGGTCGTCCCCATCGACCGGATTCTCGCGAATCATGCCATCGAATACTTGTCGTTCTGCATCCGTCGGGAAATTCGTGACGGCTGAACTTGCACCTGGTTCCATGCCGTAGCCTGGATGGTTCAAGACGACATCGACCATAATTTTGATGCCACGCTTATGCGCCTCGTCAATCAATTTATGGAATGCGGCCATATCTCCAAGGTGTTCATCAAGTTTTTCAAAGTTTTTCGCCCAATATCCGTGATAGCCATATTGAGACCCATCTTTCCCATAACGCAAATCCCAATCGATGTTATCCACAATCGGTGTAATCCAGATTGTATTGATGCCTAAGTCATCTAAATAATCGAGTTTTTTTGTGACACCCGCAAAGTCTCCACCATGGTACGATTCCAGATGGTCTTTATCATAGTACTCACGGTTCGGATTATCATTGGACACATCCCCGTTATAGAAGCGGTCGGTTAGCATGAAGTAGATTCGTGCCTCATCCCAATCAAATGCTTGTTTCTCTTTCATCGATTTCGGAACGACACGGATGGTGGTCTTCGAGCGATGGACATTTCCATACTGGTCGACGGCTGTGACAGAGAGCGTCTTGTTTCCTGGTTTGATCGTATCTTTCACCGCAATGGTTTGAGCATTCAATGCACGGTCGATGTGCAACTTAGCGGGTCCTCCGAGAGGTCGTGCATCGATATAGAGTTCACGAAGCGTCACTCCCTTCGGTAAGGTTGGTTTTACCCGTAGGACGGCATTTTCTCTGGAGCTAATCGCTTTTGGACTGACTGAAGAAGTGAGTTTGACGGTCGGTTGGCGATACTCGATTTGAGAAGCCTCAAAGTACGGATCCTTCACTTCAGTCGTCACCCCGTCTTTTGTGACGAGGTACGTGTAATCATGAACGCCTTCAGGCAAACGCACTGTGTGGCGGAACCATTCGTTTTCAGGCTCATACGTCATCGGATAAGTTTCATCATTGATTTTGAGTGCGACCTGTTCGATTTCATTCATTTTTCCGGATTCATAGAGTGCTACATCGCGGTAGAAGAAACTGATCCCGTCTGTACCGTACACTGGTCCGTTGACTGTCGGAACTTGATGGAACACACCTTTGCCGCTTTCGACGAGGACCTTCGTGACACGGTCTTCTCCGAGCGTGACGTATCTGTCTTCTCCGTATGCGTCCTTCACAGCCCAATCCGTTCCTTTTCGGATCACAAATCCGACTTTGGTGGCGTCTTGGCCAACGGGGATTCGGAAGATGGCCCCGTCCTCCGTGATACGATACGGGTCAACTTGGCCGTCTTTTTTACCGGTGCTCCACGTCCACAAGTTCCAATCCGTATAATCTCCATCCGCGCGGACATACTTCATCTCGATATAACGAGTCGTTTCCCATGGATCGGCGAGCTTGGTTGCCGTTTTGAACGAAGTCGTCAAGGCAGGGAGTGACGTGTTGGAAATCGTCCCTGTCACCGCATCCGCTGGGATGGTCGCCGTATATGACGTGTCGAGTGCGAGTGCCTCTTTCGGCTGAAGTGTCACGGTCGAACCGTTCGTTGTCACGTCGACCGGGATTTTTGTCTCTCCTTGTTGAAGCGTGACTGCTTCAGTATCGAGACGGACAGGTTCGTTGAACGTCCATGTGATTGGGGTAGACACATCCACGTCGATCGAGGATGAAGCCGGGGTCACCGAAACGACCTCAAGCTGATCAATCGTCTCCACCCCATTTAACGTGACCGGGGCACTATATACGGATTGCGTCGACGGAGTAGCAGCGACGTTCCAGCTGTTCGCCAGTTGGTTGGCCGCGTTACTTGGAATCGTATCGAATGCACCATGCTCTCCTGCATTATTGCCGCTCAATACAGTCAAGGCACGAACTTGGTCTCCATTGTTTAGCCCGAGTAAGGATAATGGAATCTTTCCTTCGAATCCTTTCGTCCGGTCCACTGCGAAAGCCGCACCGTTCAATTGGTTCAATTGTAAGAGTGGGGTATCCTGTCCGGCCTTATAAAGGGCGGCCTCTTTGACTTTTTGATCGCCATCGACACGAACGAGAACATGATATTGAGGTGCCTTGTCGACGCCTGTAAAGTCGAATGGGTATCCGAGTGGATTTTCAGAGACGCCAGAATCTTCATCGTTAATTTGAAGGGCGATGTTAATGTATTGTCCGTTGTCGCCCCAATTCGGGACATTGTTCGCATCTACATAAAAATAAAGATGTTGAGCATCGTTTTGTATGTATAAATCACCGACATCAAATCCTTGCCAACCCGTAGCCGGGGAAGTCGCAAGGGCTGGGATCGAGCTCCAGTCTGTTTTCAATCCATCAATCGTCATCATGGTCGGTTCGGCCAATGCGTTCATCGGGACACCGGCTTGAATGAGTAATGCTCCGGAAAGGATCAGCGTTGAAGCCTGACGAGCGGTTGTTTTTTTCATGAGGCACCTCTTCCTGTCAAATGGATTTGCACACTTTTATGCAAACGTTTTCAAAAATAGTTTATCGGAACTTGAAAGCGCTAACAATATGTTTTTGAAAAAATAATAAACCGCCTCTCCTATTCTGAAAGGAGAAGCGGTCAAGAGGATGAGGCGACAAGCTTCCCTTTTACAATCAGGCGCTCTGTCGTATCGAACGTACACGTGATTAACGTGATGGTTGGGGTTGAGGTGACATCTAATACATCGACTCGTTCAGGAGAAACGGTTTCAAGCGAAGTGACTACATACTCGTACGTTTGCGTTTCATCTTGAAGGTAGATCGTGGCACCGACCTCGATTTCATGGAGCGGTCCGAATAGGGCAGTTGCTCGTTGTAGGTAGTGGCCGGCGAGCGCGTAGTTCCCTTTGCCCATCTCTTGTTCAGGATGCATCGTTCCGGTGCCTACCGCGAGACTTTCATTGTCCAAGCCTTTCATGATGGGAAGTTTCAGTGAGACATCGGGAATTGAAATCACGCCGATTGTCGGCAAATTATGAAACCGATTGCGCGCTTGTAGGACGTCCGATACAGAGAGTGGACTGACGGCTTTAAAATCATAACTTGGATCAAATTCGCTCTCTTCTTGAAATTCCATCTGTTCCACCACGTATTCACTCGTCGAACTAGCAATGGCATTTTTCCAAATCGGACTCGTCAAAAAGAGGGTGCCGCTCCCAATGAGTAAAAGTCCGATGAGCCACCGGATACGTCGATTCATGACTTCCCTCCTTTTGAAACTTCCCACGCAAGCATCAACTGAACGATCACGTCAGGTAAAGTCGACTCAGACAAATGCGCAAACCCGAACAGAAATTGCTTGTGGGAGTCCGGATGCACGATACGATAGTCGTTCATGGATTTAATGGCGATTCCGGCGGATTCGGCGGACCGCTTCAATTCTTGCTCTGTTCGCTCGGTCGCGATGGTCAACACGACGTGCAATCCGGCACTTGCTCCGGTCACGGTGACGGTCGGTTCGAATGGTCGGAAGGCGGAGAGGACACTTTCTAACTTACGACGGTATATTTTTCGCATCCGGTTCAAATGCTTCTCAAAGTCACCGCTCGACATGAATAAGGCCAACGTCTGTTGTTCGAACCGGGGAACGCTACAGGTGAAATACTGGTGTCGTTCCCGGTAACGGTTTAACAAGGGTGTCGGTAAGACCATATAGCCGATGCGTAAGGATGGCATGAGAGATTTTGAAAACGTACTGATATAGATAACCCGTTCGTTCGGGTCCATGCTCTGCAGTGACGGAATCGGCTTGCCGCTATAGCGAAACTCGCTGTCGTAATCGTCTTCGATGATATACGTCTGATGGACGAGTGCCCAATTTAACAAACGTTGCCTTCGACTGACAGACAGGACGGTCCCTGTCGGAAATTGATGAGCAGGTGTGGCATATAGTGCATCGATTGCATGACGCTCGAGCTCATTCACACAAACACCACTATCGTCTACGGGAATAGGAATCGATGTGCGTCCTTGTTGTTCGAACAACAATCGCGTGAGCGGATAACCAGGGTCTTCGATCCCGAAGATAGACGAGTCCGGTAATAGATTCAAGAGTTGTGGCAACAGCTGTTCCGTACCGGACCCGACGATGATCTGTTCTGGTGAGCACTGTACGCCACGGGAGTGATAAAGATATGTGGCGATTTCTTGGCGTAATTCTAGATCTCCTTGAACAGAACCTAACGCAAGTAATTCATGATTCACGTCATCGACGACATGTTTGATGTGTCGCTTCCATCGTTCAAACGGGAAGGCAGTCGTGTCGATTTGACTCGGGGAAACATCATAATCATATGTCTTTCGCTGAGGGGCTGGTGTGATGGTACTACTCGAGCGCCGGACGTACAGTTCCTCTTGAGGTAACACATAAAATCCTTTTCGAGGAATGGACTCGATGTATCCTTCGGCGAGTAACTGGGCATACGCGAACTCGACCGTGGTCTGCGAGACATCTAAAAATTGAGAGAGCTTACGCTTTGAAGGTAATTTGGTTCCTGTCTTTAACGTATCGTCGAGGATGGCATCCCGAATGTGCTTATACAATTGCTCGTAAAGCGGGATGGACGATTCTTGATCAAGCGATAAGGTAAGCATATCCATGGTGTGACGTTCCTTTCTTTACGAACCAAAAAAGAAGTAGAGCATAAACCCAAGAATGATGATGAAAGAGACAATCCCGGGTGTCCCGAATGAGGCACGATGATCCCCATCAAACGAATCGCGGTTTAACATACGTATTCCTCCTTTATACTTCAACAGGTTCGTGATAGATGAAATAGAGTCCTTTATTTAAAACTGACCACTTTAAATAATGAGAAACTGGCACTTTTAATATAGTCAATTCAACTTATACTAGCAAGTAGAACACGAATCAATGGAGGGATTTCAATGGAAAAGAGACAAGTAGGGACAGATAAAGTAAAACGTGGGATGGCTGAAATGCAAAAAGGTGGCGTCATCATGGACGTCATCAACGCTGAACAGGCGAAAATCGCTGAAGCTGCCGGTGCTGTGGCTGTCATGGCGCTCGAACGTGTACCATCAGATATCCGTAAAATGGGTGGCGTTGCCCGTATGGCTGACCCGACAATCATCGAAGACGTCATGGGGGCAGTATCTGTGCCGGTTATGGCAAAATGCCGGATCGGGCATATCGCTGAAGCACGTGTCCTCGAGTCGATGGGGGTCGACTTCATTGACGAGAGCGAAGTGTTGACACCAGCCGACGAAGAGTTCCACTTGTACAAGCGCGACTATACGGCGCCGTTCGTATGTGGAGCACGCGACCTCGGTGAAGCAGCCCGCCGTATCGGTGAAGGGGCAGCGATGATTCGTACAAAAGGGGAGCCGGGAACAGGGAACATCGTCGAAGCGGTTCGTCATATGCGTACAGTACAAGCTCAAGTGAAACGTCTCTTGTCGATGAGCGTAGATGAGGTCATGACAGAGGCGCGCGACCTCGGTGCACCGTTTGAAGTATTGATGCAAATCCGTGAAGTGGGCCGTCTGCCGGTCGTAAACTTCGCAGCAGGTGGAATCGCGACACCAGCGGATGCTGCCTTGATGATGCACCTCGGGGCAGATGGAGTCTTTGTCGGATCTGGTATTTTCAAAGCGGAGAACCCAGAAAAATTTGCACGTGCCATTGTAGAAGCAACAACGTATCACGATGACTATGAGCGAATCGCACACTTGTCAAAAGGATTGGGTGAGGCGATGAAAGGACTCGACGTCCGCACACTCAAAGAAGAAGAACTCATGGCACCACGAGGCTGGTAAGATGGTAACGATTGGCGTATTAGGAATGCAAGGTGCGATTCGTGAGCATGTTCGCATGCTGGAAGCGCTCGGTGCTCGAACCGTTGTCGTTCGCTCGGTAGAAGACTTGGAGTCAATTGACGGACTCGTGTTACCAGGTGGAGAGAGCACGGCAATGCGTCGACTACTCGATCGTTATGGATTACTTGAACCACTTCGAGAGACGGAAACGTTACCAATGTTCGGCACATGTGCCGGCATGATTCTTCTCGCGAACGAAGTCGAAGGGTATGACGCCCACTTGAAGAAAATCCCGATGACAGTGAAACGCAATGCGTTCGGACGTCAGGTCGACAGTTTTGAAGTCGACCTTCCAGTGAAAGGGATCGATGAGCCAGTCGAAGCGGTCTTTATTCGTGCCCCACAAGTGGCACGTGTCGAACCGGAAGTAGATGTGCTCGCTGAAGTGGAGGAAGCGATTGTGGCGGTCCGTTACAATCAGTATCTGGCTTGCTCGTTCCATCCCGAATTGACGGATGACCTCTCGTTACATCGCTATTTTATCGAGATGGTCAAAGCGAATCAGAGTCAACATGTATAAGTTTGAGGGACCTCGCAAAAAGGGGGTCCTTCAAACTTATTTTTTGTTACACTGAACAAAGAAGCGTACAGAAAGGGGAAACGATGTGAAGGCCCGTTATTTCATCATATTGCTCACTGTCGTATTCGTCATACAGACCATGTTGCCATCGGCTGCCTCTGCGGCCGCTCCGAAAGTGGATGCAGCAAGCGCGATGCTTGTAGACGTGACGACAGGACAAGTTCTATTTGCCAAACAAGAAGATTCGATGCTTCAGCCGGCTTCAATCACGAAGCTGATGACTGCATTTTTGACGCGTGAGGCGATTCAGGCAGGGAAACTCAGTTGGACACAAGAAATCACACCGAGCGATGCTGCTTTGGCGTTGACGAGAAAGCCGGGGTTGGCACGAATCCCGCTGTTAAATAAACCATATACCGTCAAAGAATTATACGATGCCGCGTTGATTCGTTCAGCGAATGAAGCGGCCGTAACGCTCGGGGAGGCCGTATCCGGTTCGGAAGAGGCATTCGTCAAAGAGATGAATCGCCGGGCTGATGAATTAGGGATGACGCAAACGACGTTCGCGAACGCCTCAGGACTCGATTCTGAATCCGCTGGCCTACCGGGAGACAACTTGACGTCTGCTAAGGACTTGATGAAGCTCGCGATCGCGTATTTGACGACGTATCCGGAAGTGCTCGACGTGACGAAGCGGGCATACGTGGACGTCGACGGTGTTCGATTTGATGCGACGAATCGCATGCTCGCTAATCGTGACCTCGCTTATCCGGGAATGCTCGGCTTCAAGACAGGCACGACGAATGAGGCGGGATATTGTTTCATCGGCGTATCCACACGGGATGGGCGTACCGTTTTGTCGGTCGTCCTCGGTGCAACATCGGACGAGGGACGTTATGCAGCAACGAAAGCGCTACATGATTATGCTTATGCGGATTTCGTCATGACCCCAATCTTGCGGATGGGGGAGACAATCTCCAAGATGGCAACGGTCTCTCAAGGCGAGGAAGAGCAAGTCGCGGTCCGGACGACAAACGATTTTGAGGTGTTGGTTGAAAAAGGAAAACCCGTACCGGAGCCCGAATATGATCTGCTTGATTTAGAGGCTCCGATTAAGGCTGACACACAGGCAGGCATGGTCACCATCGATTCTTCGGAGAACGTACGCTATTTAGAGGGAGAGGCTCCTCCTAAGATGGCACTTGTTACAGCGGAGTCGGTCGATACCGCCTCGTTCTTGACGAGAATAACACGAGCTTTTTTGGATTTCCTCGATCAAATCCGACTCGCACTTGGAAAAATCAGTCTTGTCGAACAAGTTGAGATGTTGTAAAGTAAGATTAATTCAATGACAGATGCGATGATGAGAATAAGTACGTTACGTACGTCTACTGACAGAGAGCTAGTGGTTGGTGCAAACTAGTGAGATGACGTGACCGAATCGGCCTCGGAGCATTGACTTGGAAACAAGTCACGTTCGCACACGTTACGTGCATCGAGTGGCTCAAACATTTGGGCAACGAGGGTGGCAACGCGGATCCAAGGTGGTTCGTCCCTTTCCTACGGGAAAGGGACGTGCCACCTTTTTTATATGAAAAAGGAGGAATAGCAATGTTAGACATTAAACGTTTGCGACAGGATTTTGAAGGGATTAAAGAAAAGTTAGCTCACCGGGGGGAAGACTTGAGTGCACTTGACCGCTTCCCACAACTAGAGGAGAAACGTCGCGACTTGATCAACGAAGTCGAAGTGAAGAAAGCGAAGCGCAACGAAGCGACAAAACAGATCGCTGAATTGAAGCGGAACAAAGAAGATGCCGAAGGTCCGATTTTAGAGACACGTCGCCTCGGCGATGAAATCAAACTGTTGGACGAAGAGTTACGCGAAGTTGAGGCAGAACTCAACTTGATTTTACTCAGCATCCCAAATATCCCGCACGAATCAACACCAATCGGCGAAACGGAAGACGACAACGTGACGATTCGCGAAATCGGGACAAAGCCTGAGTTTGATTTCGAGCCTAAGCAACATTGGGACGTGATGGAAGATCTTCAAATCGTCGATGTCGAGCGCGCTGGAAAAGTAACAGGTAGCCGCTTCGTCTTCTATAAAGGATTAGGCGCTCGCTTAGAACGTGCCCTCATCAACTTTATGATGGACCTTCATTCAGATGAGCATGGGTACGCTGAAGTGTTACCTCCTTACATGGTCAATCGAGATTCGATGACAGGAACGGGTCAGCTTCCTAAATTTGAAGAGGATGCATTTAAAGTAGCGGATACGAACTACTTCCTCGTTCCGACTGCTGAAGTACCGGTCACGAACATGCACCGTGAAGAAATTCTTCCGGAAACACAACTTCCAATCGCGTATACTGCATATAGTGCAAACTTCCGTTCTGAAGCTGGGTCAGCGGGACGTGACACACGTGGATTAATTCGTCAGCACCAATTCAATAAAGTCGAGCTCGTCCGTTTCGTAAAACCGGAAGAGTCTTATGAGCAATTGGAACTGTTGACAGGTCATGCTGAAGAAGTCTTAAAACGTCTAGGCCTTCCTTATCAAGTGCTCAGCATGTGTACGGCAGATCTCGGATTCACTGCCGCGAAAAAATACGATATTGAAGTATGGATGCCGGCACAAGGGGTCTATCGTGAAATCTCGTCTTGCTCAAACTTTGAAGATTTCCAAGCGCGTCGTGCGGGAATTCGTTTCCGTCGTGACGCCAATGCGAAACCTGAGTTTGTGCATACGTTGAACGGTTCAGGTTTGGCGGTCGGACGAACGGTCGCAGCGATTCTTGAAAATTATCAACAAGCGGATGGATCGGTCGTGATTCCAGAAGTTCTTCGTCCTTACATGGGTGGAAAAGAAAAGATTGAAATGCCGAACTAAACGCTTGAGCAGCCTCGATTTTGAGGCTGCTCAATTTTTTTAATGTTTTTTCACAAAAGGGTTTGACATCTGTCTCTTCAGTTGGTACTATAAATCATGTCGAGCGACACTGTTGCTCACGAATTGCATATGAGCTTTGGAGGTGTACCCAAGTGGTTTAAGGGAACGGTCTTGAAAACCGTCAGGGGTGTAACAGCCTGCGTGGGTTCGAATCCCACCACCTCCTCCATTTCTTTTTTGGAGGCTCACACAATTTTATATCTTTTGGAGGTGTACCCAAGTGGTTTAAGGGAACGGTCTTGAAAACCGTCAGGGGTGTAATAGCCTGCGTGGGTTCGAATCCCACCACCTCCTCCACTTTCTTTTTTTTACACTTTTTTAGGCCTGGAGTTGTACCCAAGTCCGGCTGAAGGGGACGGACTCGAAATCCGTTAGGAGTCGCAAGGCTCGCGTGGGTTCGAATCCCACCAACTCCGCTTTCAATCGGGCATCTGCAGAGGCAGATGCATTTTTTGTATCCACAGACATAAGCGCTGTGGATTTTTTTATGCACAAAAAGAAGGATTACGCTTTCGTTGGCGCAATCCTTCTATTGATTATCTCACTTTTGCTTCGCGTGCAATCGTGAGTTGCTTTTCAATTTTCTCAAGAATGAGTTCGACTGAATCTGGGTCGTTGATGAGGTCATACTCTTCGATCGAGAGACGCAATACCGGGCACAGGTTGAAGTTGTTGATCCATTCTGTGTAGCGGGTGTACATCTCTTCCCAATAAGCGATTGGTGTTTGCTGTTCCATCTCGCGACCGCGCATCTGAATGCGTTCGAGTACTTGTTCGAACGAACCTTCAAGATAGATTAATAGATCCGGGTGCGGGAAGAACGGTGTCAACACCATTGCCTCGAACAAACTAGAATACGTTTCGTAGTCTGTTGGTGACATCGTCCCTTTTTCATAGTGCATCTTGGCGAAGATGCCTGTATCTTCATAGATTGAACGATCTTGGATGAAGCCGCCACCGTATTGGAAGATTTTCTTCTGTTCTTTAAAACGTTCTGCCAAGAAGTAAATTTGAAGATGGAAGCTCCAACGTTCGAAATCATGATAGAATTTATCGAGGTAAGGGTTGGTATCTACTTTTTCGAGAGACGTTCGGAAATTCAATGCATCGGCTAACGAATTGGTGATCGTTGATTTCCCGATCCCGACCATTCCCCCGATTGTAATGATTGTATCGTTCGGGATGTTATATTTATCAATCAGCTTCATTTTATTTGGGCTCCTTTAGTTAATTCTAATTCACGCTCAATCGTTTTTAGGACATGAGTCAAGTCGTCCGGATTGTGTACAAAGTCGAGTTCATCCCCACTGAACGAGAGAATCTTCACTTCTGGATGGGCCGCGCGATACGATTCAACAAACGTCTCATAGTCGTGAGCAAGTTGTTCGAGGTAATCACGAGACATATTTTCTTCCACTTCACGTCCACGCAAGGCGACTCGTTTCATTAATGTCTCAATGCTGGCATGTAAGTAAATGACGACATCAGGTTTCGGCATATCATGTGTCAAAATCTTATAAATCTGCTCGTACTTGTTCAAGTGTGCCGGTTTCAGCGAACGGTGAGCAAAAATCAAGTTTTTGAAAATATGATAGTCCGAAACGACGGATTGTTGCTGACTCAAGTGGTGTTTGTGAATATCATCCAACTGCTTGAATCGATTGCACAAGAAGAACATTTCCGTTTGGAAACTCCATTCTTCGATATCTTCATAAAACTTGCCGAGAAATGGGTTCTCTTCTACAATTTCATTCAGCATCTGCATCGAGAAATGCTGACTGATGATATGGGCCAGTGATGTTTTCCCGACACCAATCGGTCCTTCTACCGTTATAAACATATGATGTCATCCTCCATTATCCAAAGTGCAAGTTCCATTCTAGCACACAATACGAGCGATATGGCGAGGGATTTGATTTTCATTTTTTTTCATAGTTTTAAATAAGAAATGAGGTGAATCGATGGAACGTGATGAGCGATTTATGCAGTTGGCCATCGAAGAAGCAAAGAAAGCAGAAGCCATTGGCGAGGTGCCGATTGGTTGTGTGATCGTGAAGGGAGACCAGGTGATCGCAACCGGGCACAATCGTCGTGAGACGGATCGATTGGCGGCAGCACACGCCGAGCTGATTGCGATTGAAACGGCCAATGAGACACTAGGGAATTGGCGATTAGAAGACTGCGAACTATACGTTACCCTTGAACCGTGTC
Source organism: Exiguobacterium sp. s132 (assembly GCF_018617235.1). GTDB lineage: Bacteria > Bacillota > Bacilli > Exiguobacteriales > Exiguobacteriaceae > Exiguobacterium > Exiguobacterium profundum. Next base: position 14,310 of record NZ_JACSJU010000008.1, read on the forward strand.
CGATGTGTGCGGGCGCAATCGTGTTGTCTCGCGTGAAACGTGTCATTTTCGGTGCCCACGACCCGAAAGGTGGATGTTGTGGGACGTTGATGAACTTGGTGCAGGATGAGCGGTTCAATCACCAAGCCGAAGTGACAGAAAATGTTTTAGCAGAAGAATGTGGACAGCTCCTGACAGATTTCTTCCGAGCGCTTCGAGAAAGGAAGAAACAAGAACGACTCAATCAGAGAGGTTGCAACCCAATCGATTAAACAGTATAATGTAATAGCACTCGAGGTAGTGCCTAATTTCATTTACCCATTTGCCGTGCTAGGTGGGGAGGTAGCGGTGCCCTGTCACTCGCAATCCGCTGTAGCGAGACTGAATCCCGATTCGAGGGAGTGCGCTGGTGTGGTCTGCCTTATGTAAGTGGCGTTGACGTCTGAGTCCTGCGCAACGGTCACCCATGAACCAGGTCAGGTCCGGAAGGAAGCAGCCTTAAGTGGTGACGTACCGTGTGCCGCAGGGGTGCTTGGGCTGAGCAAACTGCATGAGTAACGCATGTTGACGTGCTTTCAGAAATCGGTGCGCGGCAGATTTATTTTATAACTTCAATCTATGGCCCCCGGGCTGTAGATTTTTTTGTATGATGAGATAGAGAAGAACAGTAGGGAAGGAGGCGAACTCATGGCGTATCAAGCGTTATATCGTGTATATAGACCTCAATCGTTTCAAGAGGTCGTCGGTCAAGTCCATATCACACGTACGATTCAAAATGCTCTGTTAGAGGAGCGGATGTCACATGCGTACCTATTTTCCGGCCCACGTGGAACGGGGAAGACGAGTTTGGCGAAAATCATTGCCAAGGCAATCAACTGTGAAAGCGCGCCGACACGTGAACCATGTAACACCTGTCCGACGTGTATCGCCATCACGGAAGGGACGAGTCCCGACGTGTTTGAAATTGATGCCGCATCGAACAACGGGGTTGACGAAATTCGGGAGATTCGAGACAAAGTCAAATATCCGCCGTCCCAAGGGCGTTACAAAGTATACATCATTGATGAAGTGCATATGTTATCGACCGGTGCATTCAACGCGTTGTTAAAGACGCTTGAGGAACCACCGGCACATGCGATATTCATCTTGGCCACGACAGAACCACATAAAATTCCGGCCACGATCATTTCCCGCTGTCAGCGATTCGATGTCAAAAGACATGAAGTGAGTCAATTGCAAACGCGGATGGCCTATATTTTGAACGACCAAGACCATGACTATGACCCGGAAGCATTGAAGCTCATCGCACGTGCTGCCGATGGCGGGATGCGGGATGCCCTCAGCTTACTCGATCAGGCGCTCGCATTCAGTGATGAGCGGTTGACGGAAGAAGCAGTGTTAGAAGTCACGGGTGCCGTGACGGATGAAACATTGCTCGACATGGCGTATGGTCTCCAACGGAAAGAATTAAATGCCATTTTGAGTACGCTTGAATTGATGTTACGTGAAGGGAAGGACTTGAAACGTTTCATCGAAGATTTAGTGTTCGTTCATCGGGATGCGTTACTCTTGAAAGCATCTCCACAAGCAGCTGACTTATTGGAACGTGCTCGTCCGACTGACGAGTTTCGTCAGTTCGTCGAAGCGACTTCAACGGATGAATTGTTCCAAGTGATTGAAGAGCTCAATGATTGCCAACAGCAGATGAGGTTATCTAACCATCCGAAAGTGTTGGTGGAGTTAACATTCATCCGGATCGCGGAACAAGGCCGTACAATTAGTGAGCAAATGACACAACTACAAGATCAAGTGCGTGAACTGAGCCGTGAATTAAATGAAGTGAAGAAGAATGGTGTTGTCGTGACAGGTGGAGAAGCAGAAAAGCCGAAGCCTGCTCCGAAACGGACACAAATCCGGGTGCCTAAAGAACGGATTCGCCAACTCTTGCAACGGGCCGAACGGCAGCATTTGAATGCGATTCGCGACAGCTGGGGAGATATCATGACGAATATTCGGATACAAGATGGTCCGATTTTCGCTCTCTTCTATGAAAGTGAAGCTGTCCTTTGTGCAAGTGACACCTTACTGGTACAATTTAAAGATGGAATGACATGGCACTATGAACAAGTGAGTTCAAATGGTCGTACGCGCGATGTGATTGAACAGGCGTTATTCGAAGTGACGGGGATTCGTCGCGAAATCATGGCGGTGCTTGAGACGGATTGGAATGAACTAAAAAATGAGTTCATCCTTCAAAAACAAGCAGAACGAACGGAACAAGTCGAAGAGCCGGAAACCGAGGATCCGCTAGTTGCGCAGGCGATGGAACGTTTTGGCGATGTCGTTGAAATCGAAGAAACATAAGGGAGGCGCTCTGAATGCGTGGAATGGGAAACATGAACAACATGATGAAACAGATGCAAAAGATGCAAAAAGATATGGCGAAAGCTCAAGAGGAATTAAAAGAGTTATCGGTTGAAGGAACAGCGGGAGGCGGCATGGTGAAAGTTGTCGTCAGCGGTCATAAAGAAGTTTTAGACGTCATTATTGCTGAAGACGTTGTCGATCCGGACGATGTGGATATGTTACAAGATCTCGTCTTAGCAGCAATCAATGATGCAATGAAACAAGCGGATCAGCTTGTGAATGATAAGATGGGACGTTTCACACAAGGGATGAACCTCCCAGGCTTTTAAGTGAAGAAAGGATCGATGCGAGTTGCAATACCCTGAAGCCATTGGACGATTGATTGAGAGTTTTACGAAGTTACCTGGGATTGGACCGAAAACTGCGGTACGTTTAGCATTCCATGTATTAGATATGGAAGAAGACGATGTGTTGACGTTCGCGAAATCTCTCGTGAGTGCGAAGCGTGACATAAAGTATTGTACCGTGTGTGGCCACATCACAGATATTGATCCGTGTGCAATCTGCAAAGACTCACATCGGGATGAAACGGTGGTTTGTGTGGTTCAAGACTCAAGAGACGTGATTGCTATGGAGAAGATGCGGGAGTACAGAGGGAAGTATCATGTTCTTCATGGAGCCATTAGTCCAATGGAAGGGATTGGTCCAGAGGATATTAATGTTTCAAGTTTGCTGACACGTTTACAAGAGAACGAGTCGATTCAAGAAGTGATTTTAGCGACCAACCCGAACATTGAAGGGGAAGCGACTTCGATGTATTTATCGAGACTACTCAAACCGACGGGAATTCGCGTGACGCGTCTTGCCCATGGTTTACCAGTCGGTGGAGATTTGGAGTATGCGGATGAAGTGACATTATCTCGGGCGATGGAAGGTAGAAGAGAACTATGAAATGGTTTCGTAAGTCGTTAAGAGATGATTATGATCAACGACTACTGACTGAGTTGCTAGAAGCTAAGGCTAAGTTTGAATCGAAACGTCGGATTCTTGAAGTCAGCATAGAGGACACGGGAGAGCTAGCTGCTCAAGTGAAGCAAGCGGAAGCTCTCTACTTCTTCTATTTGAAAGAAGCAAAGAAGCGAAATGTTTCGTTATCGTCTCTTCGTTCTTAAGGCGACGCCAATGGCGCGCCTTCTTTATTTTTAGTCCTATATAATGAAAGAAAAAAATCGTTTTGGTTGAACAAATGAAGTTTTTATATATTTCTCTAATCTTTTTAACAAAAAGGGTTGCGTGGTTATTATTTTACTGATATATTAATAGACGTCGCCGAGATAAGCGACGAAGAAAACAAAAAATATTTTTAAAAAGTGGTTGACCTTTTGTTCTCCACTTGGTAAGATATTTAAGTCGCCAAGAGCGGCAGACGAACTTTGAAAACTGAACGATGAGGCAAAAAAAGTTTTACAATTTTTGAATGAAGCGCAAGCTTCGTCA
>NZ_JACSJU010000009.1:0-15341 GCF_018617235.1 Exiguobacterium sp. s132
CGTGGGCATATCGAATACGAGCCGCCGTTTGGAGGATATAAACCGCAGCGTTACGGTCGACAAACGATTGGACGCGTGGATCGTCATACTCGATACCGTTGACGCCAATCTTGTACGAATCAATCACCGATTCCGACGTAAGGACCTCGACAATTGCCGTGTTAGTTCCGGCAGTCATGCTGAGTGGTCCAGAGATTACGGCAGCAGAAAGGTGACTAAATGAATTGTCGGAGCGCCCTGTGTCAGCGATTTTCGATTCAAATTCTAGCCCTTCTTCTTCGAGCAATTCGATGTACTCGTCATAAAATCGCTTGTGGAAGGTAATGACCGGCATCTCGCCGTTAAGCCGCGGCCACACCTCGTCCTTCAAAATCTGAACAAACTGCCGCTTAGACTTTTCTTTCTCATGGTGACTCTTGGAGAAAGTATTGTAGTTGGAGTAATAGATCGTGACGTTCGAGTAGTCCGTTTCGTCATTGAGCGCCAGTTGCTGGAGTCCTGGCAAGTCCAAGTATCGCGGGTCAACGTCAGCAGTAAAATCAAAGCAAATCATAGGCAAATCTGACGCCAAATCAGCCAACGAATACACGACATGGCCAGTGAGCATCGGGACTCGGCTACCACCGACTACATGGTGGACCTTACTGACCTGTAATCCCGCTCTAATGGCGCTCTCTACCGCAGTAAGACGTTCCAATACGTCATAACCGAGTATTGCTTTGACAGCGATATTGAGCGTTGTTGGTGCAAAGAACCCCGGATTAAGCGCCCCAAAGCGTGGCGTAGTATGGCGGGCCACTTCGAATTTGCCGAACTCGTCCCGGAACTCTTTAATTTGCTCGATTGCTGCGGTGACAAAACTTGAGTGGTACTTACGCTTCATCCGATCAGCGACGAAATGCAAATCCTCGATTAGCTTGTCGACGTCAGCCAGCGTAAATTCGTGCTGAATGATGAGATTCGGTACCTCGTCGACGATAATTTGACGCCGAATCCCGCCATTACCACGCTTACCGACGCCAGCCACACGACGGTCAAACATATCGCGGTGCTTGTCGCTCATTAGCGATTGTTGGAACATCGAGTGGGTCATCACGATAACGTTTTGGAAGCGAGCTTTATCGAACTGGTCACGGTAGGCAGCGGCTGAAGCGCAGTCACGTAGCCCTTTTACCGCCATCGCGCTACCTGGTGACACCTCGTTAATCGCGTCGACTAGCGCTGAGACTTCCTCTTTCAACAATTTGACGACAAGTAACGGACGGTCCGGACGATGGGCAACGGATTTGGCAAACTCTTCGATCATGACGCTTTTTCCAAAGCCGGCCGCGGCGGGAATAGCTACTTGATGGGCGGTCTTGCCGTCATATTGATGTAGTACGTCGGCAATCTTTACTGCTTGGATACCGTGATTGGTAGAAACGTTGACGCCGTAGGATTGCATCTTGTCAAGCCATGCATCGGTCAACGTGGCCACCGGTTGGGTATTTGTTGTTTGTAGCATTTGATAACCTCCAATGCGCTTCACCATACAAACCTAGCGAGTATCGTTACACTCCCTCGCACGAATCGTAAAAAGCGCTAAAGTTTTCTATATAGAGAAGTAGAGAAGCGGAATATTTAACGGTTGATACGGTATATATCTTGCTGACAATGTTTCAATTTATTGAAACCGATGAAATCGACATGGTAAGGCTCTTTGGAACTATTTGAGCGGTATCCCATTAACAACAGCGTCGTACTGACGTTGCAAACCTTCGACGAGTTTGCGGTGATATTCCGGTCGGCGTTCGAACGTGCAGCGCCCAAAGCCGTAGTCCCTAACGGTACCTTCCGGGATTCCGGATAAATCCGCCACTTCCCGGTAACTAAGTCTTAGATGCTGGCGGAAGGCCTCGAATTGCTGCGGGGTTAGTCGTTCGTTGGTATAGAGCATGGATCTACGTCCTTTCTCAATCTTGGTGATTGATAGAAATTAAATGAGCATCACTGTGTATAGGGCAGAAATCAGAAAATTATCCACTTTTGGCGAAAATTTCTCGCCCACTTTCGACTTTCTACACTATATAACCGTCTCACTTGGCAAATTCGCAGGTTTCGCTGAAAATAAAAAAGCCACTCGTTGAGTCGCTCATATATATTTATTGACAGTTATTTTCGGTTTTCATCACTTTGCCGTCATTTAATTCATAAAATGTTTGTACATGGCTTTTCAACGCGCCACTTAAAAATAATAAAAAGCCGCCGCACGTTACCGTCAGTTGACCCCAGAAAAGCACCGCCAAACGGCAGGTGCGTAAATGGGCGTTTCGATTTTATCTCGTCAATAGCAATTTTACTTTCGACCAGAAAATCTTCGCGTGTTAAGCTGAAATCAAATAACGTTACGGGAACGCTATAACGATGGGAGGTACATATTGTGAATAATGAATTTACATACTCTAGCGCTGATGTTTGCGAGAAACTAGATATAAAATCATCTACTTTACGGAAATGGGCGCTACTTCTCCAGGACGCTGGGTACCGTTTCAACTATGACACCAATGGTAAGCGAATTTACTCTGATCGGGACCTAACTTTGTTCCGCTTCTTTATCGAGGCGAGAACGCCTGGCGTTACAGTAGTCAAAGCGGCAAAAACCGCAGTAGAACGCCATAAAAAGCAGGCTACAAAGGTCGAAAAATCCGAAGGTGTTACAGACGTAGCTTCAGAATTTCCGGAAAAGAATATCCCAACCTCAGTTTCACTGGATCCAATGACCAAAGAACTGTTGGCTGGGCTAGTTATGGAAATCCGGGCATTAAGAACGGAGGTAGCGGGGTTGAAACAGGAGATTAATGAGGGAAGAACCGCAACAGAAGAGTCTTTAAAGGCTATAGAAGAAAAATCAAGTGCCGCTGCTACAACGGATATAACGCCTATAAAACGCTCATGGCTCGACAAATTGCTAGGTCGTGACGGGGCGGAATAAGGTGGCACAAAGCGTGCCAGACCGCTGATTTACCGGCACATTTCGTGCCATTTACGGAGTTTTGGCGCTATCACCGTAACGCTAGGCTCTGCCTAGTCTATCGCGGCGAGTGATAGCAGTTTCCCCTTATGCTCTTTGTCGAAAATAGGTTATACATCAAAATACATTTAGAGGTATAATATTCAAAAAAGAGGTGACTTAATGAGCAATTCTGACAAGGAATATTATGTGATAATTTACGACTTCGCTCATGACTACAATGATCCAAAGCGAAGATACGAAAGACGATTTGACTATACTGACAAGCACCCAGAGGTTTTCATGGAAGACTACATAGAATCTCAAAGCGCAAGCAGGCACTATGTATTTATCGAGAGTATTAAAATTAGCGAATCAGAATATTGGCGTTTACGCGAAAACAGCAGTGCACACGCAATGACTTCTCCAGGTAACATAGAAGAGATTTTAGATAGTTATAAATTGTAAGACCAGAAGATGATTGGAATATAAAAAAGCAGTCGTTGGCGCGGCTGCTTTTTGTATTATCGTGAGAACTTATTGGCGGCGGCCGGGCAATTGACTTTACCCGTTGCAGGAGGCGCATTTGGCGCTACGCTGTGATGATGTTAGATAATGTAATACGGATTTGTCCCGTTACGTACGTATCGTCGGTGACTCTAATTAATTCCCGCTCTAGCACGCTCTCATCGGCGCAATCGACGCCCACGACGTCAGTGATCGCTTTGATGGCGACTTCAAGCGCTAGGTTGCGGGATAACTCGGCACCGCTCAATACTTCTTCTTCGATGTCATAATCGACAACCCAATCATATCGACCGCTCATGTTGGCGCATGAGGACCAATCTACCGCATAGTTGGCGCTATGGGTGACTAATTTGATATTCCGCATAAATCAACAAACGAGGAGCGAGAGACGGCGAGTGTCAGCAACGGATCTGTTAAGCAACTTGGCCACGACGTTGACGCTGGCCCAGTGGATGCCGCCCATTGTATGGATGTAGAATAACCCCGGACGAACTTGCTCAATGCGTGTAACTGGCGAGTTTTTGTGTGCCATTTTTGTGCCTCCTAAATAGTTGATACCCATAATGTACACCATTTGTGCGCACACTGTCTAGTGATTATTTTTCTTTTTTGAATCTTTTTTGACGCTGATGCCGTAAAATGGACTTACAGAGCACCGGAGGAGGAATCATCATGAGCAAAAACCAACCGCAGCAAGAAAAAGCACCGCACGTAGAACCGAACCGTAGTCGGAAGCGGAAGCAGTTCACACTGTCCGACAGTACCCGTGATCAGCTCGACTACTTGAAAAAGTTTCACGGCACTTCCGAGAGCGTAATTGTCGATATGGCGATTGATCATTACTTCGAGTATGTCAAACAACACAAAAAGCCGCTCCGTGAGAGCGATTAACGGTAATCACTACGCCCCAGCGCATAATTCGCGTCTGTGGGCGTTTTTTGTCGGCTGGTATCGGTGTAAAACGGCGTCACGTCTGCGGGGAAGGGTTAGGTATGGTCGAGCGGGATAGGGCGTTTTCTTAAGAAGTTTGTCGAGGAAAAAGCGGTATGTCGGTCATAAACGGCACCAGACGCCACAGGACGCCGTATAAGCGTTTCTGGCGTTCGATACATACAAACACTAGGGAAATCGTTAGAAACGCTTAGAACGCCTCCTAGACGCCTTAAATGACGTTTGTGTGCGGACTTTGTGCGCCAAAAGTAATTTTTAATGTGCGGTATTTTTCGTGAGGGTGCCGGATTTGTCGAAAAATGACGACTTGGGGCGGAGTGGAACGGTACTGAACGTGGGGCAGCGGGTCCAGCGAGGTCAAACATGATTTTTGATGCGCGCATGGTTGGTGTAGAAGGTAGGCGGTCGGAGACGGGGCTGGATGGGGCTCAGCGGTGCATACGGTATACATCATTATTCATCGCATTTTACCGATAAAAGCGCGTTTTAAGGATAATATATATTATGTAAACCGTTGAATAGTCGTTAAATGGCTCAACAGCGCCAATCACCATTTTACCGTAATTATGGCCAATACCCGCCAATTCTATGCAACCACGCAAGAACCGCATAACAGCGCCGTTTATCGTGAATAAGCGGTTGTATGGTCACCGTACCTCTGCGCTCGACAACCTCTGACTGGCGATGAATAGAATCCTGCATATTTGGCGGTGGTTCCGGTGCCAGCGTAGCCACCGTGATCACAATATTAATCACAATGAATCACTGTCGGATACCGGTAGGAATGGCGTAGTGGAGCGGATTGTGGCGGATATGGCGATTGTGACTGGTGATTCGCGTCTCAAAAAGTTTTCCGAGGGTCTCCGTCAGAAGGCGTCTGCGGAAAATTCAGCGCCATTTGCACGCCTATTCCCGGTACCTTTCGCCATACCTCGCCCCAATTCCTTCTATTATGGCGCCAATCACCGCCACACTGCGCCACCAAATCACACAGGTCAGACTGTCGCCAGTTGACGCTCCACAATCTTGAACGCCTTGTTACGGTTGCCTGCGCCAAACACCGCAGCGGCGTCAATCAGCGCCAAGCGTCGCTTGATATCGTCCGGAGTGAGCGTGATGTCGGCGGGATTGGCCGTCACGATCGCCTGCTTGCCGAGCATGCCGTTGAGTTCCAGCACCAGTTGCGCGGCTCGAGCGTTACCGTCATTGATCGCCGCGTCCGCCATTGCCGTAATCATCTCGGATAGGCGGTCGGCGCTGGTGGCAATTACAGCTTGCTTATACGCCTGCTCAAACAACGACTGTCGGCGCCAAGCACGGACCGTATTACGGTGAACTCCGCACGCCTCCGCGATTTGGATGTCCGTCATCGGGCGCCCATTGGCGTCACCGAGCGTCATGAATTGGATTGCCTGATGTTGAGCGACACTCAACGTCGTTTTCGGCTTTGGACCGGGCTTGGCTTTGCCGTTATAGCGGGCATCGGTAACTAAGATATTTGTGGCCATAGTTTGTTGGCTCCTTTTTGTTGGTTTATGCGGCGCTTATCACCGCCATTTCTTTCTCGACAAGGTCGCAGTACGTCCGCACGAAGTAACCCACGATGTTTTTGACGCCATAATGTTTAGCAACGTAAGCGGTACGGACGGCTGCAGATTGAAGGCATTTCAAATACGCCGGCGACATTAAGTCCCAGCGAACCAAATATGGCGTCATTTCGACGTTTGTGACGTGCTTGAAGAGGGCGTCGCGTAGCGCTACACCGTTGTTGGCAAATAGTTCGACAAACTTCCGGTCAGACAAGCGGAGAGCGTTAGTGGCGTACACGATTTGCTCCGGAATGTCGTAAGCGCTCGCCAACTCTTTCTTCGTCACAGAAGCGACTGTTGGGCGCTGACTGTCGTTCTCTTCGAATGGTTTTAAATCTTTTAGGTTATTGGTGGTTAAAGAGGTGTTTACTGTCTGGACAAAATCGGTTGCTTCGTCTGGACATTTTGCCGGGCATTGGCTTTCTTGAGCAGTTTCCGTCACCTTGATAAATCGAACAATATTCGTTGTACGACGCTTATCTCGTGTACGTTTAGCTTCAAATACTTCGACCGCTCCCAACGCTACAAATTTGTTGAAGGCACGTTGAACAGTTTTAGTCGAACAACCTAGATCGGACGCAATCGTTTTATGGGCAAGCCAAGAAACTCCCGGATATTTGACCGAGTAGCAGGCAAGCATAAAGAAGATTTCACGTTCCGTTTTCGTTAGTTCGTCTTTGATTCGGTCACGATGAGCAGCAAAAGTGGCGTTTAGTTCTTCTTTGCTGGCGTGGTTGGATAGGGATTGTAGTGTGGCGTCGTTTAGCATCAATGTTAGTTTTTCCAACGTTCTCGTCTCCTTTTAGGAACGAAAAAGAGCGCTTCCCCGACCAATTAATCGAGAAACGCGCTCCGTTGAAATGAGGATAATGTCCTCAAAAATATGCAAACGGGTTGTTTTCTGCAGTTTATGTGCCGTATAATGAGGGCAACAATTATAAAAGTCTGCAGAGAAGCGTATTCGATGGTGAGGCATCGGGTACGTCCAAGATTCAGCGCGCCAACGCTGTTTCTCGGCTGTGGGCTTTTTTTGTCGTTCAGTTATGTTACGAACATTTTAACGCTTCCCATTGCCCCGATGCAACCATTTTCAGATAATTTTCCAATTACAAGAACCAACTTAATGCTTATTTCAAATACCTTAGTGTCATATTTTATTTTTAAATACGGTATATGAAATAATTAACTAAAGTGTCGCGATGACATAAAACTCGCCATTATTCTCGTCAAACAGCGCCAGCACTTCAACTCCCACATGCAACGATCCGTCCCGCTGAATCACCGCTTGCTTCGGCTCACCATCGACAACTAACGTTACATACTCTTCGCTAGGCAGTAGGCTCGGCAGGATTGTCACCATATCTCCGTCAATCTCTATGTCTAACTCCGTAAATTGAAAAGAAAATGGAGGGCCGCTTACGACCTCTCCGCGTAGGAATCTAATCTCCGTGTTATAGCCGATTTGTTGGATTTGATGGATTAAATTCTGTATCCCACTATTCCTTTCGTGCAAGACGACCACCCCTTATCCATTTTTACCGCGAGCTAGCGCATCAGCTAACTTTGTTGCAATCGAGCTAATATCGCTATCATTCCGCACTTCCATTTTTGCAATGTTAATCGAAAACGGACGCTGTGCCCCGCCACCAACCGGTACTGCGACTGCCCCGGCATGTGGATCTACTGTTGTCAAGTTACCGTTAGACCGCTGTAAGACGCCAGCACTTCGCAGCGCGGACGCTTGGCTGGCGGTCAAGACCGCTTCGCCGCTATGCAACTTGGCCATATAGCCGTTGTACGGAATTCTAAATGCACCGCTAGCGTGGCTGCCGTCGGCTTTGCGACCGCTCGACTTGCCTCCGCCACTACCGCCGCCAAAGAAACCGGTCACATAGTCCGTGATGTCACTGATTGACGGGAGCGTGTCTTTGATTTGATTCCAGACAAGCGTACCGATTCCGCTTAAAGCGCCAATTGCGCCGGCAAAAGCGTCATAGAGCGTAGAGGGTAGTTGTGATGCCCAATCGCTAACGTTGCCTTTGATTTCCTCGAACTTGCTCGAAAATGCCTCTTTTACGCGATTTAGCGCGTCTGACGCCTTTGTTTTCAAGTAATCGACGCCAGTTCCGAAATACGATTTGATGGTCTCCATCCCGATCGACACCAACTGTCCGGCTTTTGCGATTCCGGCATCAAAGAGCCCCGTGATCAGCGCCCACCCTGTTTGCGCCACAGTAGTGACGACCGTAAAGAGGACGGTGAATAGCGTCTTAATCGGGTTTAGGAACAACGTCGAAAACGCTGACGTGATGAATTGGAAAGCACCGACGAAAATCGCCTTAACGCCCTCCCACAACATCGAGAAATCGCCGGTAAAGATGCCGGTGAATACCTGTACCAAGCCTTGTGTGAACGTCAAGAAACCGGACAGTGCTGCCTTGATTCCGTTGAAGACGTTGACAAAGTGTTGTTGTAACACCGGAAGTACCGCTGCAAATACCGCCCGAAGCATCGAAGTCGCGTTGATCCACGCATCAAAGATTTGACTGCCGTTCGCGTCAAAGAACGCCTTGAACTCGGCAAACTTCGCTTTCACCGTCGTGATCACGGTCGATACCGCATTTCGGAACGTCTCCGACTTTTTGTATGCCGTCATGAACGCCCAACCGACGAGCGCTATTCCCGCTACGACGGCACCAATTGGCGACACGACAACGCCTAGAACCGTTGCCAGACCGCTGATTGCGAGCGTTACGGCCGTGACGATACCCGCTATAGCGAGCGGTTCCTTGAGCGCTACGAGCGCCTTGCCTAGCGCCTTGATTCCGGTCGTGAAGCCGGACAATTTGCCACCACTTTGCAATTTCTCCGTCAAGTTCGCCATCCACGTAGCCAACTCTTTGACTGCCGGCAATGCGGCGGTACCGAGGGCAATCTGTAACGTCTCCATAGCGCCACTTAACTGCTCCATCGCGCCTTTGGCGTTGTTCATCTTTTCCTTGGCGACGTCCATCGCCGTTACCTTCGACATTTCCTTATTCATCGTTTTGACGCCGTCAGCGCCTTCCTTGTACAGGACGTTTGCAGCACGGATCGCGTCGGCTCCGAACATGGTCCGTAAGGCGTTCGTCCGTTGCTCGGCGTTGAGTCCGGATAGCGACGTTTTGAGTAGTCCTGCGATGTCAGCCATCGACTTCATATTCCCCTGGGCATCAAAGAACTTGTTGGTACCGTCAGCAGTGACTAGGCCTAAATCCATCATTTGCTCGCTGGCGGCTTTCGTTGCTGGTGAAAGGTTCATAAGCATCGTTTTTAGCGACGTACCTCCGTCCGATCCGCGTAGCCCGTTCTGAGCGAAGACCGCCAATGCTGTATTGACGTCTTCGAAACTGACGCCCATCCCGCTTGCAACCGAAGATACCATTGAGAGGCCGTATTTCAGCTCACCTACCGACGTGGCAGACGCATTGGCCGCTCCCGCCAATATGTTGGACGCCTGCGAAGCGCTCATACCGTCCGCTTTGAACGAGTTTAGTGCCGTCGACATGATTTCGGCTGCTTCGGCGAGCTCTAGTCCACCTGCAGATGCGAGGTTAAGTGCCGATTCCAGTCCACCCGCCTGCACTTGTGCCGGAGTCAGACCGCTTTTGAGCAATTCCTCGAGGCCCTGAGCAGCTTGGAGACTGCTAAAGCTAGTTTTCGAGCCGAGATCCATCGCTAAATCCGTCAATTTCTTCATCTCCGCACCACTTGCGCCCGTTACGGCACTGATTGAACTCATCTGCGCCTCGAATTCGGCAGCCTTACTTAACGAGCCAAGTGCCGCCATACCTGCGCCAATTCCGGCGACTGCCCCAGGTAAGCTGCCTGCGATACCTGCGAAACCTCCCGCTGATCTTGTCAGTCCATCGAAGATACCGGTCGCCTGCTTACCGCCTTTTACGAATCGCCCGTTGGCGTCCCGGAGTCTTCCGGTTGCATCGGTAGCTTGCTTCATTTGGTTCTGAAATGTCTGCATCGACGCTGTTGCTTGCTTCATCGGCGATGAAAAGGCGTCCTTTAGGGATATAACCCCTTGTAACTGCATCATGTTTACTCTCACTCCTTTTTTAAATACAAAAAAAACGCCACCCTGCGAAGGGAAGCGCTCATTGTCACACTTTGTATGTCTGCTCTAATTATAGTCTTGCAAGTCGAACTCCCACTGGAAAAGTCCGTCAGCGTCAATGTCGACCGCACCACTTAAAAAATCTCGATAAAAAGTCCGCCAATACTCAATTATTGCGCCCCGGCTGCGTTCAACTAGCGCGCGACGTTGAGTATCGGCTAAATCTCCAATAACACCACCCAAATGGGCAATTTCATCCTGATTGACGTTGTATGACATAGTAAGCCGTAAAATTTCGGCGTCGTGCACAAAAATCCGCATGATCATCACCTCACTAAGATAATAGCAGGCGTAATCATGCGGAAGATAGCGTTTTAAATGCGTTGAAAAGCGTAACTACAGTACGGGAGGGGTACCGGTGTACTGAAAGATTCCAATAGAGTTGTCGAACTAAATTTATTGCCGGATTAAAAAAATTGGTTTAGAATCAAGAATTTGGCTTTGAATAATTTCGACTTCATTTTTATGCCAAACACTTGTCAGCCAATCTTCTATCTTTGTATAATTGCATACATAGGTCCCTTCTATCTTAGTAGAGGGGAGATAAGCTTCGACCTCGCTCATTCGCTCGATTTCTGAGCAGAGAGGAGGTGTTGTGGATGAATGACTTCATTACTTTTGCGGGAACTCATCCGATGCTCGTCATGTTGGTGGGTTTGACACCATTGCTTACAGCTATTCATGTAGCTTTGCAGTGTGTGGAAAAACTCCTTAACATCGCCAAGACTATCAAGAATTGGCGAGAGTCTTCAAAATCGGACCCAAAATCGGACTCAAATGAAAAAGACGGAAGGAATCCGCATGATCCAAACCGTCCGTCGCATTAAATTCCGCACAATGTAGGCAATGTCTCCTACCATCACGAAGGAAACAGCACTATAGAACGTAGATTCGCATTGCGGGGTTGCGTTTGTCTCTGATTGAAAAGTAGAATACCTTGACTCTAATAGCTGGTAACTATAAGAGTCGGACGTACAAGGTTAGCAGCTTGTGCGTCTTTTTTCTTTTCCAGACAAACTCCTCTTAAATAAAGTCTCGTATCCGAGAACACATTATCAACCATCACAAACGGTTATCACTGTGTGTCCTTACCCTTTTGTATCTCAAGTTACCCTAATTCGGTAATTAAGTAACATAAGTGGCAAGTAATTAAGTAAACTCCCGTTTTTAATACGGTTGAAATGATAACTCCATTGTATCCAAGCAATATTAGACTTGCAAGCTTTTTAGGGTCTGTAATGTTACCTTTTTATATCGACGTTGTCAACGACTGTTTTCGGTTATAGACTCTAGTTTAATTCGACAGCTCTGAATTGCTCGCAAAATGAGCGGCACAGCGCGAAATAGTCAGCAATATAGTCGCTGTCTTTACCACATGATAAAGCTTTAGCCTCCGCTCGTTCCAATGTGTCCGCTGTTGGCTTTTTGATAGCTCCTTTGTCTAATTCTAACGCTACGTAACGAGCATTAATCGCCTCGTTCGTTACGCCAAAGCGCTCCTTCCGCTCCAGCACCTCGACGCTATGCTCTAAGTAGCTGCCAGTGTCTGATTGTAGGATTCTCATTGCTCAGTTACCTCCGAAGTATCGATATCAATAGATTTACGCCCGTCCGACACCATGATCACGTCCTCATATTGTCGCAACTTAGTTGATTGCGCGACTTCGTGGTCATAAATTTTCTTGTTTTTACGACCCACTACATAGGATGCAAACTCTTCCTGATGCAAGGCGTCCAGGAACAATTTGTAGTTGTCGGGGTTATCCAGCGCCACTTTAGCATTGTGACCAGTAGATCGGAATGCCGCGCCCACTAATCCCGTTTGTTCGGCAATTACATTCTCATGCAATTCGCCGACGTATAGTGGCGACTCGAAAAAAGCGGCATCAGCCAGCAAAGCTTTAGCTTCGTTTTGCTCTGCGGTAAAGCGACCCTTTTCGAGCTGCGCGATAACTCGCTTGATATCCGTTGTATTGGCTAACTTGTCGTTACTTTGTAGTGTGCTTGCATTAACGCGGTCAAACCCGTCAAGAATCGCATCGACGTCGATTTGGCGATATAAAGCGGCACTACCGCCAGTCGCCGCGATCAACGAATCAACGGCTGCGAAAAATTGTTTAGCATCGCTCGCCGTGCGAGAAGCAATCCGCAGTTCAAGGGCAGCCGAGTTAAACAGTTGCTGTTGCGTCGCGCTAGGTGCCGGCGGCTCCGCACCAAGAACTTCGTTGGCTGCGGTTTGTAACGACTCGCGAGCCTGCTTTTGCTTTTTCAGCATCTCAGCGTGCTTATCAACTAACGGTTTAAATGCCTTGGCATAGGCATTAAGGCGGGCTTTCTCGCCATCAAAACCCTTTAACATCGGGTCCCCGTTAATTAATAGAATATCGGTTTGTAGCTGTTCCTTAGCGGCGATTGTCGCAGCAGTGAGTCCTTTACGTTTCCAATCCAGTAATTCAGCACTAATTTCTTTGATTTGATTGAGATTAAGTTTTGCCATAGTTGGCACCTTCCTTTTCGGTTTTTCCGCACTTTTAGGTACGGGTGGTACAGGCATTGGCGCTGGTTTGAGGAGCATAAGCCCGCTCGGCGCTCGATTGTACGACATAAATCTACTCATAACGGAACACCACGCAATCCCCGTAGTATCGCTCAATCCCGGTCAATTCCGGACTGACCACGATATATTCCGGCTTAATTGGCGGCAACGGGGCAATCCAGTCGCCATCCTCGTCGCGATACGGTTCAAAGTCGTCATAATCGCCATCTGAACGCATGATATCGTCAAGCAGTAGTCGCGCCATTTCGAGCGGAGTTGGGCTAATCACCGGGTGAACGCGCTCTGTAGCGTGGTCGTCATAAAAGCTCGCCACGCCAACGCCAAAAGGCACCTTACGGGCGGCTGCTGCTGTCATTTGGTCGTTGGTGATACGGACCATCTCGCATTTGGGGTCATACGATAGTCGGCGCATGATCAGTACCCTCGCTTTTGCAATTGACGGAATCGGGCGTCACGACGCATCAATGCCGCCTCTAATTTGTCTGCGTGAATTCGCGCTTTGAAGTCCTTCGTACGCTCAAATGGCGCGGATTCTCGCTTTTTTGGCGCTGGGTAGCATAGAGACACCGGTTTTGGTGCATCCTGTCGCTTTTTACGTCGTTTTTTCATGCGGGCACCTCCGTTGGATTTTCATTAAGTCGCCACATCAGCGTGGTGTAGTCTTCTTCAAAGACCAATTTCTTGCCCTCAAAGCGACACGTGGATCCATAGACGAATTCACCGCGAGCCAAAAACTCTTCGGACAGCAGCAAATCGTCGGCAATCTCGATTTTTTCGGGGATCGGGCGGCCTTTTGCTTGGGCGAGCGCGTCAAAATAGGCGATGACATCAGCTTTCGTCTTGCCGCGGAACGCATAAGCAGGATATCGCTCGTTTTCCGTCCATACCGGTTTGGCGAACAAAGCGTAATACTCCGCCAAAGTGCGCTTTCCTTTGCGCGAATTGGCGTCACGGCGCGCAAAAACGAGATTAGACAAATCGTTAATAGACGTCTCTCCGATGATGCTGACCGGGTGCAAATGGTCCACGCTTATTTCTTCGACGCTCGTAAATGGTCGACCAGTAAGCGCGCAGACGGCGTCTTGCATCGCCAGTAAGTCGTCGAGTTGGCTTTTGGTGGGCTTCGTCTCGCTCGCTGGGAAACGACGTCGTGTCGCGTAGGCTGCGGTAGATACGCGGCCATTTAGTGATCTACGATACTTCCGATAATAGTCGGCCTTAGATTTACTCTTAGTTGTTTGCACTCAAGCAAGCACTTCCTTTCAGATTTGGGTTCGTTCGTTTTAATAGCGGTTGACATAATACGCACGCATACACCCGAAAATGAGTCCAATCGGGCGCACAAATGCACTATCTTTCTACTTATAGAGAGTTTTCGGACACTTTTCGCTTGTTTTAGCGCCTTCACCCAAGACTATTTTGGAACGGGTCGTAAGTATTTTTGAAGTCTTGGACCAGCTCTTTTTCGTACGTTTGCCGCGTCGACTCTTTGATCGGTATCGTTCTTGTTTTTCCATCCGGATTGGCTGAACTTAGCTTTCGATGGGTGTCACAACAATGGCGAGCGCTGGCATTTTGCACCCGAACCACCGCTAGACTCGAATCATGGGCCAGGTATTTGCCGCCTTTTGCAGTAACCAATCGCCACCCGTCCGCCTCCAAATCGTCTGCATACGCCCGAACATCGCCCAAGTGCAGCCATACCGTCTCACAGCCCTTTGTGGCGCAGGTTGAGCGGTCGACATACCGCAGGGACAGCGACCATTCTTCGTGCTCATGGAGGTGCTGCATTTGAGTAGTGCGGTCCCGATGAATGATGTCGTCCTCGTAAAAGTCGTCTTCGAGCGTGATTTCACCGGCTAAGTTGAGGATGGCGGTCGAGCGGAGCATCTTTTCAATGCGAGCAGGATCGGAATGGCGCCCATCAAGCCAAGACGCGACGTGATCACGGTATTTCCGCTTGGCACTGCTCGTTTTGTGTATCGACGGCGGGTCCACCCACGGATGATTGGCAAATTTATCGGCAGGGAAGCGCTCGAAACCGCCAAGTATCGCCACTTTCTCATTTGCTGGGGCGTCGCATAGCGCCACAAACAACTCCGCCACTTCTCGCAACTCGTCAATCGTCAAGTGGTCGCTCATCCAGTCACCCTCTCTAGGCGTTGCGGAGTTGCAAACCGCCACCCAGTTTCCTTTAAGATTTGCACTACTTCTGCCTCGTGACGGAACTTCCGGAATGTGGACGGCGGAACTCCGATGGCATCGCGTAAATCTTTCGTTCGTATTTCATCACCGGCGAACTCCCGTAAGTACTGGTCTAGCTTTTCTGCGCTCGTATCTCGCTTTTTGGCTTTGTTACGTCGCAATCCCTTTAGCTTCAAATCTACGAATTTAGCGCCAGGAAGTTTACTGGCGACAATATCTCGTACGGCTGGCGGGAATCCGAAAACGAATACAGTCGCTTTTTTTCCGTGGGCATATCGAATACGAGCCGCCGTTTGGAGGATATAAACCGCAGCGTTACGGTCGACAAACGATTGGACGCGTGGATCGTCATAC
>NZ_JACSJU010000010.1:1765-4655 GCF_018617235.1 Exiguobacterium sp. s132
GGACCGTGTGTCTTAGACGCTAGATCAAGGTAGAAAGGGCGTACGGTGGATGCCTTGGCACTAGGAGCCGATGAAGGACGCGACGAACAGCGAAATGCTCTGGGGAGTGGTAAGTACACATTGATCCAGAGATCTCCGAATGGGGGAACCCACCGCCGGGAGACTGGCGGGACACCCACGTGAATACATAGCGTGGCGTGAGGCATACCCGGGGAACTGAAACATCTAAGTACCCGGAGGAAGAGAAAGAAAATTCGATTCCCTGAGTAGCGGCGAGCGAAACGGGAACAGCCCAAACCAGGAAGCATGCTTCCTGGGGTTGTAGGACACTCTACACGGAGTTACAAAGGGATAGGGTAGGTGAACGACCTGGAAAGGTCGGCCAGAGAAGGTGACGGCCCTGTAGCCGAAACCCCATCCCCTCCAGAGTGGATCCTGAGTACGGCGGGACACGTGAAACCCCGTCGGAATCCGGGAGGACCATCTCCCAAGGCTAAATACTTCCTAGTGACCGATAGTGAACCAGTACCGTGAGGGAAAGGTGAAAAGCACCCCGGAAGGGGAGTGAAAGAGATCCTGAAACCGTATGCCTACAAGTAGTCAGAGCCCGTTCACGGGTGATGGCGTGCCTTTTGTAGAATGAACCGGCGAGTTACGATGGCGGGCGAGGTTAAGCCGATGAGGCGGAGCCGCAGCGAAAGCGAGTCTGAACAGGGCGCATCAGTCCGTCGTCGTAGACCCGAAACCAGGTGATCTACCCATGTCCAGGATGAAGGTCAGGTAACACTGACTGGAGGTCCGAACCCACGCACGTTGAAAAGTGCGGGGATGAGGTGTGGGTAGCGGTGAAATGCCAATCGAACCTGGAGATAGCTGGTTCTCTCCGAAATAGCTTTAGGGCTAGCCTCGAGGTGAAGAGTTCTGGAGGTAGAGCACTGATTGGACTAGGGGCCCCCACAGGGTTACCGAATTCAGTCAAACTCCGAATGCCAGCAACTTGTACTCGGGAGTCAGACTGCGAGTGATAAGATCCGTAGTCGAGAGGGAAACAGCCCAGACCATCAGCTAAGGTCCCCAAGTGTATGTTAAGTGGAAAAGGATGTGGCGCTGCACAGACAACTAGGATGTTGGCTTAGAAGCAGCCACCATTCAAAGAGTGCGTAATAGCTCACTAGTCGAGTGGCGCCGCGCCGAAAATGTAACGGGGCTAAACATACCACCGAAGCTATGGATCCCGTAAGGGATGGTAGGAGAGCGTTCCAAGCAGCAGTGAAGCGGTATCGTGAGGAGCCGTGGAGCGCTTGGAAGTGAGAATGCCGGTGTGAGTAGCGAAAAGAGGGGTGAGAATCCCCTCCGTCGAAAGCCTAAGGTTTCCTGAGGAAGGCTCGTCCGCTCAGGGTTAGTCTGGACCTAAGCCGAGGCCGAAAGGCGTAGGCGATGGACAACAGGTCGATATTCCTGTACCGCCGTACCACCGTTTGAACGATGGGGGGACGCAGAAGGATAAGGTGACCGTGCGACTGGAAGTGCACGGACAAGCAGCGAGGCCGTCGGGTTGGCAAATCCGCCCGGCATACAAGGTTGAGCTGTGACGTGGAGCCCGTAGGGCGAAGCACCGGATTTCACGCTGCCAAGAAAAGCCTCTAGTGAGGAGGTCGGCGCCAGTACCGCAAACCGACACAGGTAGGCGAGATGAGAATTCTAAGACGCGCGGGATAACTCTCGTTAAGGAACTCGGCAAAATGGTCCCGTAACTTCGGGAGAAGGGACGCTTATGGCAACATAAGCCGCAGTGAATAGGCCCAAACGACTGTTTAGCAAAAACACAGGTCTCTGCTAAATCGCAAGATGAAGTATAGGGGCTGACGCCTGCCCGGTGCTGGAAGGTTAAGGGGATGTGTCATCGCAAGAGAAGCACTGAACCGAAGCCCCAGTAAACGGCGGCCGTAACTATAACGGTCCTAAGGTAGCGAAATTCCTTGTCGGGTAAGTTCCGACCCGCACGAAAGGCGTAACGATTTGGGCACTGTCTCAACGAGAGACCCGGTGAAATCATAGTACCTGTGAAGATGCAGGTTACCCGCGACAGGACGGAAAGACCCCATGGAGCTTTACTACAGCCTGATATTGAGGCTTTGTACGCGATGTACAGGATAGGTGGGAGTTTGTGAAGCCGGAGCGCCAGCTTCGGTGGAGACACCCTTGGGATACCACCCTTTGCGTATAGAGTCTCTAACTCGCAGCCGTGATCCGGCTGGAGGACCGTGTCAGGCGGGTAGTTTGACTGGGGCGGTCGCCTCCTAAACAGTAACGGAGGCGCCCAAAGGTTCCCTCAGAATGGTTGGAAATCATTCGAAGAGTGCAAAGGCAGAAGGGAGCTTGACTGCGAGACCTACAAGTCGAGCAGGGACGAAAGTCGGGCTTAGTGATCCGGTGGTTCCGCATGGAAGGGCCATCGCTCAACGGATAAAAGCTACCCTGGGGATAACAGGCTGATCTCCCCCAAGAGTCCACATCGACGGGGAGGTTTGGCACCTCGATGTCGGCTCATCGCATCCTGGGGCTGGAGTAGGTCCCAAGGGTTGGGCTGTTCGCCCATTAAAGCGGTACGCGAGCTGGGTTCAGAACGTCGTGAGACAGTTCGGTCCCTATCCGTCGTGGGCGTAGGAAATTTGAGGAGAGCTGTCCTTAGTACGAGAGGACCGGGATGGACGCACCGCTGGTGTACCAGTTGTTCCGCCAGGAGCACCGCTGGGTAGCTACGTGCGGACGGGATAAGTGCTGAAAGCATCTAAGCATGAAGCCCCCTCCGAGATGAGATTTCCCTTTGAGCAATCAAGAAAGACCCCTCAGAGACGATGAGGTAGATAGGTCATGGGTGGAAGCGTGG